>CAYSJP010000031.1:0-14226 GCA_964431395.1 uncultured Halobacteriales archaeon | reverse complement strand
TCTCCGGGGAGCACGGCGACGGGATGGCCAGAACGGAGTTCAACCCCAAGATGTACGGCGAGGACCTCTGGACGGCGTTCAAGCAGGTCAAGACGGCGTTCGACCCCGGCTGGCTGATGCACCCCGGCAACGTCGTCTACCGGGAGGACCCCGACGATCCCGGTCCGGATACGGAACGCGGCGTCGGTGCCGACATGCGCGAGAACCTCCGGTACGGCCCGGAGTACCAGTCTGTCGAACCCCAGACGACACTCGACTTCGAAGACGAGGGCGGGTTCTCGGAGCTAGTCGAGCTGTGCAACGGGTGTGGCACCTGCCGCCAGACCGGCGAGAACGTGATGTGTCCGACCTACCGCGCCTCCCAGGAGGAGATCCAGACGACGCGGGGCCGGGCAAACCTCCTCCGCTCGGCGATCAGCGGCGACCTCCCGGAAGAGGAGATCCACTCCGAGCGGTTCCAGGAGGAGGTTCTCGACCTCTGTGTGGGCTGTAAGGGCTGTGCGAGCGACTGCCCGACCGGCGTCGATCTGGCGAAACTCAAGGCCGAGGTGAAACACCAGCACCACGAGGAGACGGGCGCGAGCCTCCGCGAGCGGCTGTTCGCCAACATCGACACCGCCTCGCGGATCGGCTCGGCGCTCGCGCCGCTGTCGAACTGGGCGACGGAGATTCCCGGCGCGCGGACGGTGATGAAGTCGGTGTTCGGGGTCGCGCCCGAACGGGAACTCCCGCCGTTCCGTCGGGAGACCCTCCGGGACTGGTTCCAGGCCCGCGGCGGGTCGACGGTCTCCGAATCGGAGGCGGACCGCTCCGTCCTGTTGTTCCCCGACACCTACACGAACTACTCCTACCCTGACGCGGGCAAGGCGGCCGTCGAGGTGCTGGAGGCCGCCGGCGTCCACGTCTCGATCCCCGACGATCCCGCGCCGTCCGGCCGGGCAGCGTTCTCGACGGGGATGCTCGACCTGGCCCACGAGCGGGCCCGGGAGAACCTGGAACTCCTCGACGAGCGGGCCGTGGTGTTCGTGGAACCGTCCGACGCAGTGATGTTCCAGGACGAGTACCTCGATCTCCTCGACGACCCGGCCGCCGAACGGCTGGCCGAGAGCGCGTACGGCGTTCTCGAGTACCTCGACGTCCACCGCCTCGACGAGGAACTGCCGGTGGCGGATCGAGCACACGGCGCCGCGGGATCCCTCGCGTACCACGGCCACTGCAACCAGAAGGCGACCAACAAGGATCACCACGCCGTGGGGGTGCTCCGCAGGGTGGGCTACGAGGTCGATCCGCTGGACACGACCTGCTGTGGGATGGCCGGGAGCTTCGGGTATCACGAGGAGCACTACGACCTCTCGCAGGCGATCGGTCGTCTGCTGTTCGACGCGGTCGAGGACAGCGACGGCGACGCGGTCGTCGCACCGGGGGGTTCCTGTCGATCACAGCTGGGCGACAGGGAGGGCGTCGACGGGATCCCGCCACACCCGGTCGAGGCGGTCGCGGACCGCCTCGCCTAATCCGTCGCGGCGGGCCGACCCGCCGACGCGGGCTTTCGCAACCGCTTTGCATCCCGCGGATCGACGGCCGGCATGCGACTCGCGAGACTCCGGACGCCCGAGGGCATCGTCGAGGGCGAGTACGACGACGGAATCGTGATCGCGGACGACGGCGAGTACCACGTCGGCCGCGACGGAGCACTCACCCATCCCTGTGAGCCATCCGCGCTGTACTGTGTCGGGCGGAACTTCGCCGCGACGCTCGACCAGATGGACTACGACCGGCCCTCCGAGCCGGACTTTTTCATCAAGCCGCCGGCGTCGCTGATCGGCCCCGACGAACCGATCCGGTACCCCCCCTGGACCGACGAACTCACCTACGCGGGCGAACTGGTCGCCGTCGTGGACCGGCGGTGTCGCGACGTGGATCCGGGGGAGGTGTCCGACGTGATTCGGGGGTACACCGTCATGAACGACGTCGACGCCCTGGACCAGGCCGGGCGAACGGCGAGAAAAGCGTTCGACACGTCGGCCCCGCTGGGGCCGTGGATCGAGACCGACGTCGATCCCGCCGACGTGGACATGGAGACGGTGATCGACGGGGAACAGCGCCAGGCGGCCAACACCGGCCGGATGCTGTTTCCCCCCGATGAGGTCGTCGCCTTTCTGTCCCGGCGGTTCACGCTGCGGCCCGGCGACGCCATCGCCTTCGGAAGTCCGGCCAATCCCGGGACCATCGCCCCCGGGGACGAGATCACGATCACCTACGAGGGGGTCGGGACGCTCCGGAACGCCGTCGTCGAGTGATTTCCCGTCTCTCGGGAGTGGTCGCCGACGGGATGGCACTCACCGGGACACGCTGAGAACGCTCGACAGGTGGGTGTGACGCCGGTCCGGCGTGGTCGGGGGGGGGGCGCCACCGTGTCGAACGGACACGGGCGGGTCGCCGACCACCGCCCGGGTAGTTCGCCGAACACGCTCGGGAGGTGACGGCGCGCCCGGACGACCCGGGGGGTCGGAGCAGGTCGCGGAGCCGTCCAAGGGTATATTATGGATGGTTCCTTAGGAGGTATCAGGTAGCCCGTGCACGCGGAATTCGCAACCGTCGACCGAACAATCGACCTGCTGATGTACGTCATGGAGGACATCAGCCTCGGCTTCGACCGGTGGGAAAACCACTACGTCCGGGGCCCGAGCCTGTACTTTCTGGTTCTCTCGGAGGCACGGCCGGACTCGTTCGTCGACGAACTGGGCACGAACCGGTGGCCGGTCGAGGACGCCCGCGTTCTCCCCGAGGACTTCACCGACGCCGTGCGCGTGGCGTCGGACGTCGCCTTCGAGTGTGACGGCGCGGTCGTCGTGGCGGCCGACGGGACGTTTCAGGAGCGGATGGTGCGTGTCAGGTCGACCCCGAATCACGCGGTCCCTGACGGGAGGTACCCGGACTGGATGAGCGCCAAACACCTGAGTGCGTACGAGGCATCGACCCGGGAGGGGGTGCTGGCGGCGGTCACGCTCAGCGAGGAAAACGGCCGGGTGACCGTCTTCCGGGACGGCAGTTACGACGACCACGAGCGAGACGAACTGGGTGGTCGCTGGCGGGTCGACGAGGAGGGCTCCGCGGACCTCGTGCCGGCGACGGACGGAGGCACCCCATGAGCAAACCCGACGAGACGCCGATACGGACCGACCGACCGCTCGTGGCCGTCCACTCGACGGTGGGCACGCTCATCAACCGACTGGTCGACGTCGCCGAGAGCCTGAGCGCGGACTTCGAGCGGTGGGACGAACAGTACGTCAGCGGCCCCAGCCTCTACGTGGTCGTCGTCGCCAACGCGAACTACGGTCGGTACGCCGATCCGCTGGGGACGAACACGTGGCCGACCGACGTGGCGCGCGTCGTGACGGAGGATCTGGATGCGTTCATGAACGCCGCCGAGGAGGTGGCCCTCTCGAGGGACGGCGCGGTCGTCGTCACCGTCGACGGGACGATCCAGGAACAGATGGTCCGGATCAGGAGTCCGAGCGCGGCCGAGGTAGAACGCCGCGACGAGATCGAGGACGCCGACTGGATGGGGACCAAACACCTGAGTGCAGTCGAGGTTTCCACCCGGGAGGAGGTGCTGGCGGCGGTCACGCTCAGCGAGGAAAACGGCCGGGTGACCGTCTTCCGGAACGGCAACTACGACGATCGCGAGCGGGGCGAACTCGGCGGTCGCTGGCGGGACGATCGGTGAAACAGGTGTTCCTTCGGGAGCCTGACAGCCATTAATGACTCGCGTAGCGTGTTACCGCTCCGACCGCCCGCAGTCGGGCGGTCGATACGGTAATTGCCTACACGAGTCATTATGACGCCCTCGGAGTTCGGGACGCTCCATCTCACGGTCAAACTCTTCGACGTCTCCACGGGATCGTCGCGGATCGACTGCCCCGCCGTCGATCGCATTGACGAGGCCGTCTCGTCGGTCCTCGCGGACGCGGACCAGTTCACGGTCGAGTTCCCACGGTTCAACGTTCCGGACGTCGTGTACGCGGAGGTCGAGGATGGCGGCGCCGACCCGGTACCGGCGGTCACCAGAACTTGAGGTTCGACTTCACGGCCTCCCGCTTGAGTTCCTGGATGTGTTCGGTCAGCGGGATGTCCTTCGGGCAGACCTCGGTGCAGGAGAACTGTGTCTGACAGCGCCAGACGCCGTGTTCCTGTTGCATGATCTCGAGGCGTTCTTCCTTGCGGTCCTCGCCCTCCCGTTCGTCCATGGCGAACCGGTAGGCCTTGTTGATCGCTGCCGGACCGAGGTACTGGTTGTCGCCGGCCGCGATGTTACAGGAGGACATACAGGCGCCACACCAGATACACCGGGTCGAGAGTTTCACCTTCTCCCTGTTTTCGCGGTCCTGGCGGTACTCCTCGAGTTCTCCGGGGGGCTCGTCGTCCGGGTCGAAGTACGGCTCGACGGCGTGCATCTGCTCGTAGAAGTGCTCCATATCCACGACGAGGTCCTTCACGACCTCCTGGTGGGGGAGCGGTTCGACCCGCACCGGCTCCTCGAGGTCGGCGATCTGGGTCTTGCAGCCGAGTTTCTGGGAGCCGTTCACGAAGAAGGCGTCGGAGCCACAGACGGCCTGCCGACAGGAGTGGCGGAACGTCAGCGAGGAGTCGTACACGTCCCGGGCGTAGATGAGCGCGTCGAGCACCGTCATACCCTCCCGGCGGGGCACCCGGAACTCGTCGAAGCGGGGTTCGGCCTTCTCCTCGACGTCCGGATCGTACCGGAACACCACCAGTTCGACCGCGTCCTCGTCGTCGATGTCCTCCTCGGGATCGGTGGCGTCCTCCTCGCGGGCGCGGTCGGACTCCTCCGCCAGCAGGCCACCCCGGCCTCCGGCGGCGCGCGCGGCACCCGTCGGTTCGATGTCGACGTCGGTGTCGGCGCTCGAATCGGCCCCGGCACTCGCGTCCGCGCTCGCCTCGTCGGCGCTCACACCGCACCACCCTGGAGCGCGAGGGCGAGTCTGACCCCCTGGACGAGTAGCAGCACGCTCGCGATCACGAGCACGGCCAGTACTGCCTGCCTGGCGCGGCCGGTGAGACCCTGGTTGATGAGCGCGTTGTACACGCCGTTGACCCCGTGGAACGTCGCGGTCACCAGAAAGAGGACCATCGTGACGAAGTAGCCCGTCTGGGCCATCCGGTTGGCGCTTTCGAGGAACGTCACGTCGGCGGCGTGGTTGACGAAGTGCAACAGGAAAAAGTGGAAGGCGAGCACGACGATCAGGAACCCGGCGGTGAGGCGCTGGAGCAGCCAGCCGGTGCCGCCGGGTGCGAACGAGGAGTAACGCTGAGCCATGTCAGAACGCCCCCTCGATGAACGTCGGCACGCTCGCCACCACGATCGCACCCGTCAGGATCAGCGAGGCATAAAAGCTCGCGTCCTGTCTCTCGAGGCCGAGTCCGAGATCCGTCAACAGCAGTCGGATGCCGTTGAGGATGTGGAAGACGGCGACGGCCAGCAGCCCGACTTCGAGCACCCGCACGACTGCCAGGCCCTCCAGGGTGCGGATCGTGTCCGTGTAAACCGTCGTCTGTCCGGCGGCTTCGGCGGTCGCCGGATCGGAGGTGATGGCCGTACTCAACACCGCGATGTGGGTAAACAGGTAGCCAACGAGCACCCATCCGGTGAACTTGTGGAAGATCCAGGCCCACATCCCGGCGGAGAACTCCCGCCAGCGGCCGAAGTCCTCGACCAGTCCGCGGTCGTACCCCGTGTTCGCGCGACTCATGTGGAAAAGCCTGGCACCCCGGCCTATAGTATGTACCGGTCGGGGTCCGTCTCGCCCCATCGATCACCCGAAATCGTGGGACGCGAGGGCGCGGTCGGTGGAGTTCAGCCGCCCGATTTCGGGTGTCCGTTTCGCTCGTACGCTCGCCGGGTCCCCGCGTCGAGTTCGACGACGTGACAGAGGGGGTTCCCCGGGTAGACGACGGGGTTCTCGAGCACGCCGACGAGCAGGCCGGTGAACGGCGCCCGCACCCGCTCGGTACTCGTCTTGAACGGGTTGGTGATCCGGCAGATGACGTCGCCCTCCTCGACGAGGTCGCCGCGCTCGTAGCGCATGTCGACGAGCCCGCCGACGTCCGCCCGGAGCCACGTCTTCGCCTTCGAGTCGATGACCGTCCGCCAGCCCGGCCAGGAGACGACGCTCGCCGGCCTGAGTCCGTACTCCGCGAGGACGCTCTCGACGCCGGAGAGTGCCCGGTCGATGAGGTCGCGTTGGAAGCGGTGTGCTTCGCCCATCTCGACCGTGATCGTCGGCGTCCCGCTCGCGCTCGCCTCCCGGCGGAGCGATCCCGAGGGGCCCTCCCCCTCGATGATGACGTTCGTGCCGAAGGCGCGAGCCAGCCGGGAGACGGCGTCGTCGTCCATGTTCGCGCGGACGTGGAGCATGTTCGTGCGGCCCCGGGTCGAGGTGTGGAAATCGAGGCCGGCGTCACAGGGTTCGATGAAGTTGCGAAACAGGGTGTGGGCCATCCGCTTGGCGCTGGTGCTATCGGGATTGCCCGGGAAGGAGCGGTTCAGGTCGCGGTCGTAGATCGGGAGGTACCGCTCCTGTGCGATGAACGCCGGCACGTTCAGGACGGGCAGGCAGACGAGCGTTCCCCGGAGGTCCTCGTGGTCCCACTCGTGGGCGACCTCGCGGACGACCTCGATCCCGTTGAGTTCGTCGCCGTGGGCGGCCGCGGAGAAGAACACGTTCGGTCCCGGCTCGCCGCCGTTGACGATCGTCACCGGAACCCGGACCTGGTCGCCCAGGTACGTCTCGCTTATCGTGTACCTGACGTTCGCGGTTTCGCCGGGTTCGACGATCCCACCGCTGAAGGTGAACGACTCGGCCTCCCCGTCGGCAGTGGCCATGTCCGGGTCCGCCATGCGATACCTGCCTCGCGGAACGGGATGGGTAAAAGGCTGCCGGGTAAAGCGGCGGTCCCCGGCGGAGATTATCAAACGTTCCGTCCGACGGTGTAGCAGGCATCGCCATGGATATATCCGGGGCGATACTGGGACAGGTATGACCGACGACGCCCCAGTGACCGTCGGCGTACTGAGCCTCCACAACTCGAAGGAAACGAAGGCGATACTCAACGCGGTCGAGGGTCTCGGCCACGACCCCGCCTGGCTCCGGGAGGAGAACCTCGCCGTGAGTATCGAGGAGGGAGTCGTCTCTCCGGAGCCTGACGTCGACGTCGTCGCGAACCGCCTGCTTCTGACGAACACCGAACAGCCCGCCGAGAGACTCGGCCTGGCATCGACCCTCGCGAGCCTGCAGCCCATGCTCAACCCGCCGGACGCGACCATCCGGGCGATCCACAAGTTCGCGACGGCGGCGACGCTGGCGGAGGCGGGGATCCCGGTCCCGGACGCCCTGCTCGCGCTCGGGGCAGAGCGGCTCAACCGCGACCGCGGGAGGTTCGGCGACGTGGCCGTCTACAAGACCGCCATCGGGACCCACGGCGGCGGCACCTGGAAGGTCGACTTCGACGAGCCGGTGAACCCCCGGGTCGGCCACCGCCACGCCTTTCTCCAGGCGCTCGTGGAAGGGGAGGGCCGGCCCCGCGACCGGCGTGTGTACGTCGTCGGCGACACGGTCCAGGGCGCGATGAACCGACACGCCCCCGAAGGAGAGTGGCGGACCAACGTCGCGCTCGGCGGTGCGGTCGAGGACGCGACCGGCGACATCTCCGCGGAGATGCGGGAGACGGCGGTTCGCGCAACCGAGGTGCTGGAACTCGACTACGCCGGCGTCGACCTCATCGAGGGGCCGGACGGCTGGTCGGTCCTCGAGGTCAACCCGACCGCCGGTTTCAAGGGCCTGTTCGAGGCGACCGGGCGTAGCCCGGCGCCCTACATCGCGAAACTGGCGATCGAGCGGGGCGGCGGCACGGTCGACGACGACGGGGTCCGCGAACTCTCCGCCACCCTCGACGACTCGATCCCGGCGTGCAAGCCCCGGACGTCCCGGTTCGAGAACGACGAGCAGGCGGTGATCGGCTACATCGAGGAGGTCGTCGTCAGCGGGACGACCGGCTCCGAGACGGTGCTCGCCAAGTCCGACACGGGGGCGTCCCGAACCAGCATCGACACGGAGGTGGCGGCGGCGATCGGCGCCGGCCCGATCCGGAGCATGACCCGCGTGAAGTCCGGCTCCAGCAAGTCAGCCACGTCCCGACCCGTGGTGGACGTGGTGGTCGGCGTCGGGGGTGATCGGCACACGGTCTCCGCCAGCGTGGAGGACCGCAGCCACATGGACTACCCCGTTTTGCTCGGCCGCGACATCCTCGAGAGCTACCGGGTCGACATAAAACGGCGCGCCGACACCGCCGAGGAATCCGAGGAGTGAGCAGTGTGCAGCGTCCCGGCCGAGCAACGGCTCCGGTTCGCCCCGGAACGCGCCACTGCACTCTTCTTTCTACGGGCCGTCCGGTCCACTACGATGGTTCGGGTGCTCTCGCAGGGCGGTCGGCGGAAGATCGACGACGGGGACGACGGCGATTTCTACGCGTCGCCGCGGTTCGTCACCCACGCTGACGACGCGTTTCTCGCCCGTCTGACGGAACTGTACGCGTCGGTGATGGAACCGGGGGACCGCGTGTTCGACGCGATGGGTAGCTGGAAGTCCTTTCTCCCGGACTACGAGTTCGAACGCGTGGTGGGCCACGGGCTCAACGAGGCCGAACTGGAGGCAAACGAGCGGGTGGAGGAGTACTTCCTGCAGAGCTTCAACGCCGACCGGGAGCTGCCCCTGGCGACCGGCGCGTTCGACGTCGTCTGCTGTGCACTCTCGGTCCAGTACCTACAGTACCCCGGCGAGGTGTTCGAGGAGTTCGCCCGGGTGCTGGCCCCCGACGGCGCGGTGGTGGTGAGTTTCACCAACCGGATGTTCCCGACGAAAGCGGTCCGGGCCTGGCGGAGTCGGTCGATGGACGAGCGCGCGGCACTCGTCGAGCGGTACCTCGAGGCCGGCGACCTGACCCGGCAGTCACGCGTGATCGAACGGCCCGGGACGGACCCGTTTTACGCGGTGGTCGGACGGCCACCGGACGGGTGAAGGCCCGGGCGGCGTCGCCGCGGTGCAGTCGTGGTTATCTCGGCGTCTCCGAGTTCATCGAGCACGTGTCGACGCCCAGCAGCGAGTACACGCCACACGAGCCCGTCGCCGCGGTGACGAGCATCACGAGCGCGACCACGCCGAGCACCGGCGACAGCACCTCCGGGAGCGACACGACTTCCGCGAGTATTGCGAGCGATCCGGTTCCCGCGAGGGCCCCGAGCGCCGTTCTGAGCTGGCGATCAGTCGCACCGACGTTCTGTGCCATATTCGGACTTGCAGCGCGGTGCGTATATATCTTTGTATTGGGAGTTTTATGCATTACTACTGGGAACGCTGTTCCGTGGGGTAACACCGCTCAGCTCCCCCGGGGACGGTCAGCAGGTCGTGACTGGCTATCACGGTCGACCGCATCTAGTTGGGGGTCTCCATCGCCCGATCGCACCTCAGTGGCCGACGGTTGGGAAAGCGTTCGCCGGGCAGTGACGCCGGACTCGCTCCGGCGGACGCGGGTAGGATCGTCCGAATCTCGGCGTTAGTATTGTTTTAATATGCAATACTAAACCGTCTACGGGGCGTTCGATCGGCCGCATGGATCGCCCGACGTTCCGGACGGCCGGCACGGGCCATCAGGCCCGTCGGACTTCCGCGATGCTCTCCTCGATGCCTTCCTCGATTCGCCACAGGTACACGGTCGCGTAACTCCGGTAGGGCGCCCACGTCTCCGCGCGCCCGACCATCTCGGCGCGGGTCATGTCCTCGCCGAACAGCGCCCACATTCCCTTCCGGACGCCCAGATCACCCACCGGGAACACGTCCTCTCGACCGAGCGAGAACATGAGTTGCATCCGCGCGGTCCAGGGACCGATACCCTTGATCGAGGTGAGCTCCTCCGTGACGGCGGCGTCGTCCATCCCCCGGAAGAACGCCTTCGAGTACCCCCGCTCCCGGAACGCCTCGGCGAGATTGCGCACGTACCGGGTCTTGGCTGCCGAGAGTCCGGCGTCCCGGAACGTCGCGGTGTCGGCGGCGAGAACGCCGTCCGGCGTCACCTCGATCGCCTCGTGTAGGCGTTCACGCGTCGCCGCCGCCGACTCCATCGACACCTGCTGTCGCAGGATGGAGGTGACGAAGCGGGGGAAGAACTCCGCCGTCGGCTCGATCCTGAGCCGGCCGTGCTCCTCGATCAGCGGGCGCAGTGCGGGATCGGCGCGCAGCGACGCCATCGGGTCCTCCGACATCGTGCCGTCGTCAGTTCCGGAGTGGCTTAACCGCCCCGCCGTGGCGGATCAGAGGTCGATAGTCGCCGATCCCATCCCGAAGAACGCGGTTTCGTATCCCTCGTGGCGGGCGGCACCGGGGGGAGAGTCCACGGTGAGAGTGAGGGTGTCTCCCGACCCGATCTCCCCCACGGTCGCGCCGTAGTGGTAACCGAGGTCGGGATGGACCACCTCGGCGAGCTGGTCGTCGAACCTGGTTCCCCCGGCTCCCTCCAGCGTTGCCGACAGCGACATCAACGCGAGCGGGTACCGGTTGTAGGGCGTCCGCGCCGACACCGCGAGGTACGTCCCGCCGTCGCCGGAGCTCGACTCCTCCCGAAGCCCCGCCGGCGGCACGTCCAGGGAGCGCACCGCGAAGACGCCGTCGCCCATCTCCTCTTTGGCCACCGGTTGACCGGGGAGTTCCTCGACGGGCGGGAGCTGTGAGTTCTCCACGGCCATCATTCCCATCGGGTCGAGCGCCTCCAGGGAGCCGGCCCTGTCGTCGAACTGCGTGAAATCCAGCGACCGTACCGTCTCCGGGTCGAACTCGAGTTCGAACGTCGCGGCGAACGACTCCCCGAGATCGTCGCTTCCCAGTGACCCCGTCCGCGTGCTCGTCGGCGGCGGGACGAACACCTCGGCCTCGTACGTACCACTCTCGGGCAGTTCGAAGTTATCGCCGAAGTGGAACCCCATCGGCTGTGAGAGCATCTGCCAGGGAGTCCTGCTGGTCACCTGGTCGCCGTCGCGGGTGACGTCGACGGACGGCTCCGCCGTCGGGAGGACGACGCCCGTCTCCCCGTGCCAGACGCTCGTCATCAGGTGCATCGAGTCGTCCCGGTCGACGGTGACCTTCGAGGTGCCCTCGCCCTCGACGGTCCAGAACCGGTGTGGGAAGGCATACGACAGCGCGACCCGGTAGGGGCCGGCCTCCGTCGTGCCGACCATCTGCATGCCCTCGTTGTGGGTCGGGTGGTACACCGCGTCCGGGCGGTTCTCGACGAGCGGCGGGGCGCGTGCCGACTCCTCCTCGAACCCGAGTTCCGAGAGGCAGCCGGCCGTCGTCGCCGCGAGGAGGCCCCCCGTCGCGGCGAGGAACCGTCGCCTGCGGATCCGTCGTCCACGCTGTGTGTCGTCGTCGGTCGGTGTTCGGTTTCGTGACATGTGATCTCACTCGGGTCGTGGCGTCGGGAACGACCGGTGTTCCCGCGGGGGGAGCAGGAAGTTCCCGCGGCGTTTCACCGTCATGTACCGGAGGATGCCGTTGTTCGAGCGCCGGCCCACCGATCCCGTCTCGGCGAGGTCCGATCCGGTCATCGCACTCCGCGTGCCGACGAAATCAGCGATGGCCCGCTGGAGGGAGAGAAAGTGGACCGACGCCAGGTCGTCGTCGGTCGAATCGAAGTCCCGGCGCAGGAGGAGTGGCTCGCCGTCCCGGCGGGCGCGACCGGCTTTCTGTGCGTGGCCGACGACGCCCTCCTCGCGGGCGTCCGCTTTCGCGTGGGCCGGACACCCGTTCTCGGCGACCCCGTTCGTGTCACCGAGGTTCGCCCCAGTCCCCTCGACTTCCCCCTCGTTGGCGTGTGCCGGACAGAACATCGACGCCACCCGGTGGGAGCGGCTGTCCTGTTCGTACCACTGTTCGAGATTGAGCCGGATCTTCGAGACGTGCTGGGTGGTGCCACCCGCGAAGGGGCCGTCCCGGATCGTCACGCCGTCCTCGCTCGCCTGGGACTTCTTCATCCCCGTCTCGAACCCCATGAACATCGGCGACTCATCGGGAACGGGGTCGGAGTCGGGGATCCCCCCGACGTCTTGGTTGTCGGCGGGGAGTCCTTCGCCGATGAAACCCGTGCGCCTGTCGGCGCGCTCGAACGCCGTGTCGAGCGACGTCGGAATCTCGACCCCGTTCAGTTCGTTCGTCTCGCCCAGAAGGGCCTCCTCGGCTCCGAGCACGACGGAGGCGTAGTCGCTGGCCAGGTGAACGAGCGCGTCGGGCGTGTCGAGGTCGGGATTCTCGAAGGACGCGAGCGCCGCCGGCTCCGGCAGATCGACGGAGCCGGGGAGGTCGCCATCGAACCGGTCGAAGTACGACGGCGAGTAGCTGATCGTGACGAACAGGCCGCTCGAACGCGAGTCCCCGTCCTCGACCGTCCGGGGGTAGGCACGCTCGATCGCGCCGAGTGCATCCGAGACCGCGGCCCGGTCGGCCTCGTCGGGCGTCCCCCCGCCGTCGTAGTCGAGATACAGGAGGACGCGGTGGCGAGGGGGGACGTTGTTCCCGTGCTCGTCGGTCGGGAGGGTGTCGTTCCAGGCGTGCTGACGCGCGGGCAGCGTGGAGGGGTCGTCGGGACCCATCGGAAGGTCCGAATCGCCTTCCCGGTCGAGGCAGGCCGACAACGCTGACGCGCCGCCGATGGCGACCGCCGCTTTCATGAACTGCCTGCGTGGGATGGACTGTTCCATTACTGGTGGGTTAGGAAGTTCCGAAAAAAAGGGTTCTGGTAGGGCCATCGAATCACGGCGGTGGGCACACCGACACTACGCGGGCAGTCGGCTCCGGAAGCCCCGCTGGACGGTGAGTGCGTGGGAGTAGTCGGAATCAGAGAGGATCCCCGCGACGTCGCCGTCCTCGGTCACGAGCGCGATCATTCCCTCCCGTCCGCCGTGGGCCGCGAGCGCGTCGAACGCGTCGTCGCTGGAATCGATCCGGGGGACCTCCCGCATCACGGTCCGGACAGTCGTCGACTCGCGGTCCGTCTCCCGTGCACCCTTGAGGTCGGCGAGCGAGACCGCGCCGACCACCTCACCGGCGTCCGTGACGGGGTAGACGGTCTGGCGGTCCCGAACCATCCGGTCGGCGAACTCCCGGAGCGTCGTGTCGGCCTCCACCGTCCGGGGGTTTCGGCTCATGATGTCGCCGACGGTGATGTCGTGCAGGAGTTCGTCGAGCAGCACCGTCCGAGACTCGGTGGTGGCGGCGCTGTAAATGAACCAGGCGAGCAGCAGGAAGATTGGGTTGAAGTTGAGCACGCCGACGAGCGCGAACAGGACGGCGAAGACGACGCCGATGCGGCCGGCGATCCGGGTCGCGCTGGCGTACGGGCGGGACCGCGCGAGGATCGCCCGGAGGATCCGTCCACCGTCCATCGGAAACGCGGGAAGGAGGTTGAACACGGCGAGGGTGATGTTGACGATGGCGAGCCAGCCGACGACGAACCGGATGACCTGGGACGACTCGGGGACGACCAGGAGGCCGGCGTAACAGACCGCGCCGACGAGAACGCTCGTGATCGGCCCGGCGATGGCGATCCGGAACTCGCGGTTCCACTCGCGTGGGATCTCGCTGAGAGCGGCCAGACCGCCGAGGATCCACAGCGTTATCGACTCGATCTCCAGGCCGTATCGCAGGGCGACCCAGGAGTGGCCCAGTTCGTGCAGCGTGACGGAGACGAACAGGCCGATCGCCGCGGTGATGCCGATCACCCAGGGCATCTGGCCCGCGCGCAGGACTCCGAGGTCAAAGCCCCTGCCGGTCAGCGTCTCGATCACCCCGGCGTACAGTTCGATCTGTCCGCCGCTGCCGATGAGGTACGCGAGAATCGGGAGGAAGACGATCAGGGAGACGTTGACCCGGATCGGGATTCCCCAGACGCTCGCGACCGTGTAGCTGCGCATACGTACGGGATGGCGTGCAGATAATTAAGGCCGTATAACGATACCGCTCATCGACGGGTGTGCCGTGTTCGCGACCGACGCCCGTTTCCCGGGCCGATCACCGACTACTGGCGACCTCGTCGGCGATCACCGGCTACTGGCGACCTCGTCGGCGTACACCCGGTTGCCCTCGCGACGGCCACGGATGG
>CAYSJP010000030.1:0-14339 GCA_964431395.1 uncultured Halobacteriales archaeon | reverse complement strand
CTAGTGTAGGCAATCATACTGTCGGACGGAAGCAGTGATACGTTCCGCCGGGGACCGTCCCCGGCGGAGATTATCAAACGTTCCGTCCGACGGTATACCGTATCGACCGCCCGACTGCGGGCGGTCGGAGCGGTAACACGCTACACGAGTCATTGTGACCCCAACCGCTGATACTGATGACGATTGGTGTAGCTGTGTACCGGTGAGTGCCGCCCCCGGTGGCGGCGAGCACCGATGAGAGACTATACGGGTCGACGGAAGCCCTGATAGATATTCGCCGGGGTATGGCAGAGGCGAACTCCGTCAATCGTTCCGTCGACCCGTATACAACGATGGTCGTGAGAGGCCAAATGCGATTGCAATAGGTAACCGAGTTGCATTCAGTAACTCTTTAGTGTTGGCGTCGGTAATGGCGGATATGAGTCGCAACCAGTCTCTGGAGGTGTGGTGTGCCGGCGAGGAGTGGTGCCCGATCACGACGACGGCGACGCTGATCGGAAAGAAGTGGCACCCGGTGATCGTCCACCGGCTGCTGCGGGAGGGACCCCTCGGGTTCAACGCGCTCAAGGAGGAGGTCGACGGGATCTCCTCGAAGGTGCTCTCCGACAGCCTGGAGGACTTGGGGGAGAAGAAACTCGTCGACCGGACGATCATCTCGGAGAAACCCTTCCGGGTGGAGTACTCCCTCACCGAGCACGGCGAGTCCCTCGAGGACGTCATCGTCGCGATGCGCGACTGGGGGCAAACACATCTCGCGCCGGCGGAGGATCGCGAGTCCTCGATCGCCTGACGTGGACCGTCCCCGTCTCATACCGGTGAGCGCTGCCGACGAGGATGCCACTCACGGGTGACCATCCCCATCGAGAGCCAGGCGGGGGAACGCTTTTGAGCGGTCCCGGTGAGAAATCGGTATGCCGAAGAACACCCGGAACCGTCGCGGTTTTCTGAAAGTGCTCTGTGGACTCGGCGTGATCGGAACGGCGGGCTGTGGAGGCGACGACGACACTCCCTCGCCGACGGGAGCGTCGACGCCGACCGGAACGGATGCGGCGGGCGGAACGGCGACGGGCACGAGTGGTCCGACGCATACCGAGACGGGGTCGATGACCCCGACCGATACCGCCACCCCGGCGCCGACGATTTCGACCGACTCGGAGTGGCGCGAGGCGACCCCGATGCCGACCGCACGCACCGAGGTCAGGGCGGTCGTTTCGGGCGGCGAACTGTACGTCATCGGGGGGTTGACGCCCGAGGAGACGACGGGCGCGGTTGCGGTGTACGATCCGGCCGGGGACGCGTGGCGGGCGGTCCAGCCCATCCCGGAGCCGCGACACCACATCACGGCAGCCGTCGTCGACGATCAGATCCACGTCGTCGGCGGGTTCGGGGGCGGTTTCTCGTCGACGACGGACGTGTGGGCATACGATCGGGAGGCCGACGAGTGGACCGACCGCGAGCCACTCCCCGAACCGCTGGGGGCGATGACGGCGGAGACGATCGACGGGGAAGTCTACGTCGCCGGCGGCGTCGACGGGGGCGGCGACGTCGTGGGTGACCTCTACCGGTACGACCCCGACGGCGACGCGTGGACCGAGTTGGCACCGATGCCGACGCCGAGGGAGCACCTCGGCTCCGGGGGGGTCGCGGGCCGCCTCTTCGTCGTCGGCGGGCGCCAGCACGGGATCGATGGCATCCTCGATGCGAACGAGGTGTACGACCCGTCGACCGACACCTGGTCGGAACTCCCGTCGATGCCGACTCCCCGCGGTGGCATCGACGCGACGGCGGTCGGAGACCGCGTCTTCGCCGTCGGCGGCGAGGCGAACAGCGGCACGTTCGAGGAAGTCGAGGCCTACGACGCGACGACGGCCTCGTGGGTGACGATGCCCCCGCTTCCGACACCCCGCCACGGCCTCGGCGTGGCGACTATCGGGGGGGAACTGTACGTCGCATCCGGCGGGCCCGAACCCGGCGCGACCTACTCCGACGCCCTGGAAATCCTGAGCCCGTGATAACAACGGAACCGGTCAACTTATTCGGGCGGAAAATGACGTACTGGTAGTGATAGACGTATTCGTCGGTCAAATCATGACGGACGACCTGGTTACGGTGGAGCACTCACAAACGCTTGCTGACGCTGGTGTCGCGATGACCGACGAGGGTATCAAATCAGTGGTCGTGAGTGATCCGGACGGTCGTCCAATCGGGATCCTCACATCGACCGACTTTGTTCGGATGGCCGCAGATGGAAACGATCCCGTAGAGACCAGCGTTGGTGAGTACATGACGTCCGACATCGTGACGACGACGTCGGACACTGCGGTCAACGAGGCCGCGAACCTGATGGTGAAACACGACATCAGCCATCTCCCGGTCGTCCGGAACGATGACCGGTTGACCGGAATCGTAACCACGACCGACGTCGCCGCGTACGTGTCGGGTCTCGAGGAGCTCCTGCGGGAGTGACGCGTCTGCGGGGGGTTCGTGACAACTGCTCGGTGCGGGCCGTCCGAGGACGCCGAACGGATCACTCCGGGGCCACGGTTTCGACCGGTCACACGACTCCGGACCTCCCTCGTCATTATCAGCAACCGCCGCCACGGGGCGGCCATGGGCGGTAGACGGCACCCTCCGTCAGGCAGCGCGGGTCGTGACGGGGCCGTCGAAGTTGAGGATGATCGACTGCGCAACGTCGCCGAAGATGGCTTTCCCGGCCGGGGAGCGTTTCTGGCCGACGACGAACAGGTGATCACAGTCGTGTCGGTTCGCCACCCCGATGACCTCGTCGGCGCGCTCGCGGTCCTCGACCACCGAAGCGATCGTCTCGTACTCGACGTCGAGATCCGCGAGAACCTCGCCGGCGACGGCCTCAGCGAACTCGGTGTCCTCCCTGACGGCTTCCTCGACGACGCTGATCCCCTCGGTGTCGGCGAACGCTTCCTGCGAATCGTCGATCCCGTCGGGCGACGTCAGCACCAGCAACACGAGATCGGCTCCGGTGCCGGCGGCGAGTTCGCCCGCCTCGCGAAGGAGCGTCTCGTGGGCATCAGTGTCCTCGACGACGACGAGTCCCCGTTCCATGATCCGACACGACACGGCACCGAAAAATAAGTCTGTCGAGCCGTCGGCGTACCGGGCGCTCCGTCCTCCGGCTGACCGGGACAGCACCGGGATCCTCCGGCGGAGCCGCACCTCCAGTGCCACGGGCGACTGGCCCGGGTTGGCCCGTAACTCGCCGTCGCCGCGTTTTTACTGTGGCACTCCTTACGGAACGACGATGAGTAAGCGAAGCGACGTCGCGCCGAGCACGATCGGCGTCGACCTCGACCCCGACGGCGTGTTCGTGGAGTATCTTGACGGCAGCGAGGTGCTGTACCGGGGCGTCCCGGAGGCGGTCGAGGGGACGGTTCGGTGCCAACCGGGCAAGGAGGTCCACGTCCTCGTGACCGACCCCCACGAGACGGAGGGCGTTCTGGTGTACGTCAACGACCGCAAGACCCACGCCGACATCCTCGAGTCGACCGGCGTCGGCCGGGTCGTACTCGAACCCGGCGAGACGACGGAACCGTTCCCGGGGGTGCGGGCGCGGGCGGACGGTCACGCGATCGAGATCGAGGCCGACCCCGGCACCGCCGGGGGGCGCGTGTTCGTCTTCGAGGAGGACGAACTCGGCGAGCGATCCTACGAGATCGTCGGGGGGTCCGAATGAGCGACCGGGCCTACTGGATGTACGAGGGGTCCTCCGCGTCGCAGGTCTCCTCGTGGGTTTCGGCGTCCTCGCGGTCCTCGAACATGAGCCCGCACTTCTCGCACTCGTACCAGGTCATGTCGTCGCGCTCGGTTTCGGTCACCATACGGGGAAATCACTCGCGAGCGGGCATAGGTGTTACCCCCGGGGTGCCCATGGAAGCCGGTCACGTGGCGACGACCGGGACGGCCCAAGGGGGGGTCGACGCGTGAGCGAAGCGGGATCGCTCGACCTCGAGGTCGTCGAGGGCGACTCGATCGGGGGCGACGACGCACCCACGGCCCGGGTTCCCGACGGCGCACGACGGCGGCTGGGGGTTCTCAGTGGGGACACGATCCTGATCGAGGGTGGTGGAACCGTCGTGGCGACGGTCTGGCCCGGTGGCGCCATCGCGCCCGGGAAGATCGCGCTCGACCGGGACACCAGACGCGAGCTCGGCGTCACGCCGGGCGAGGCAGTCGCCGTCCGCGCGGCCGACATCGAGGACGCGATGAGCGTCACCGTCGAGATGCCGGAATCGATCGACCGTGACGCGGGAAAGGACGCCGTCAGGCGGGCGCTCGACGGTCGCCCCACCTCTCCCGGCGACCGGCTCCGTGTCGACGGCGAGGAGGTAACCGTCGTCGATACCCACCCGGGCGGGACGGTCCGGGTCACCGAGGTCACCGCGGTGTACGTGCGCGATCCCCCCGAGCGCAGTGACGAGGTCACCGGAGGCGAGGTGGGCGCGACGTACGACGACATCGGCGGCCTCGACGACGAACTCGACCTCGTCCGGGAAGCCGTCGAACTCCCGATGGCGGAACCCGAACTGTTCGCCGAGATGGGAATCGAGCCGCCGACGGGGGTGCTCCTGTACGGTCCGCCGGGAACGGGAAAGACCCTGATCGCGGAGGCGGTCGCGAGCGCCGTCGACGCCGCCTTCTACCACGTCTCGGGGCCCGAGATCACCTCGAAGTACAAGGGCGAGTCCGAGGAGCGACTCCGGGAGATCTTCGATCGCGCTCGCGAGGATGCCCCGTCGATCGTCTTTTTCGACGAGATCGACGCCGTCGCGCCGGAACGCGACGACGACGGCGACATGGAAAACCGGATCGTCGGCCAGCTCCTCAGTCTGATGGACGGCCTCGAGGCGACCGGTGACGTGGTCGTCATCGGCGCCACCAACCGCGTCGACACGCTCGACCCCGCCCTCCGACGCCCGGGTCGGTTCGACCGCGAGCTCGAGATCGGCGTCCCCGACGCGAAGGGCCGCCGGGAGATCCTCGAGATCCACACCGGGGACGTCCCCCTCGCCGACGACGTGGACCTCGACAGCATCGCGGCGCGCACCCACGGGTTCGTCGGTGCGGACCTGGAGGCGCTCGTGACCGAGGGCGCGATGGTCGCGCTCCGCCGGGTCCGCGAGAAGGACGCCCCGATGGAGGTCCGGTGGTCGGACCTCGAGGCGGGGCTGGCGGCGACGGAACCCTCCGCGATGCGGGAGTTCGTCGCGGAGACGCCCGAAACCGACTTCGACGACGTCGGCGGGCTGGCGGAGGCGAAGGCGACGCTCACGGAGGCGATCGAGTGGCCGCTCTCGCACCCCGAACTGTTCGAGGCGACGAACACGGCTGCGCCGTCGGGGATCCTCCTGTACGGTCCCCCCGGAACCGGGAAGACCCTGCTGGCGCGGGCCGTCGCGAGCGAGAGCGAGGTGAACTTCGTCCACGTCGCCGGCCCCGAGCTGCTGGACAAGTACGTCGGCGAGTCGGAGAAGGCAGTCAGGGAAGTGTTCGAGCGCGCCCGCCAGGCCGCCCCGTCGATCGTCTTTTTCGACGAGATCGACGCCATCGCGGTCGAGCGCCGGGGCGACGACGACGCCACCGAGCGTGTCGTCTCCCAGCTGCTCTCGGAGCTCGACGGGCTCGCGGAGAACCCCAACCTGGTCGTGCTCGCGGCCACCAATAGGCGGGAGGTTCTCGATCCGGCCCTGCTTCGCCCGGGCCGCCTCGAGACCCACGTCGAGGTGCCCGAACCGGAGCGGGAGGCCCGCCGGGAGATACTCGGGATTCACACCGAGGGCAAACCCCTCTCCCCGGAGATCGACCTCGACGTGATGGCCGCGGAGCTGGCCGGCACCACCGGCGCCGAACTCGAATCGCTGGCACGCGAGGCGTCGATGCGAGCGATCCGCGAGGCCGTCTCCGAGCGCGGGCTGGAGGAGGCGAGCGCACGGGCCGGGGAGATCGAGATCCGGCCCGCACACTTCGAGGCCGCTCGCGAGGCGATCGGGATCGAGTAGTCACCCCCCGCCACCGGGCTCCGTCTCCTCGTCACCGTTCCGGGGCGCCTCCTCGCCGAGGAGCCGGTCGACGCTCTCGTCGGGTTTCCACTCCCCGAGTTCCTTCGGGTCGACGTGGACGAAGGCGTCGTCGACCTCCGCGAGCTCCGTGATCGACTCCACCACGTCGCTCTCGATGTCGTGGGCCTCCAGCAGGGTGCGGTCGCCCTCTACCTCGATGTGGAGGCTGACGTCGACCTCGGGGCCGACGTAGTGGGTGACGACGTCGTGGGCGCCCCGTACCTCGGGGTGGGCCAGCGCGCGCCGCAGGACCTCCTCCCGGAAATCCTCGGGCGGTGCGCCACCCACCAGGTACCGGACGTTGCTCCGCGCGACCTCGAACCCGGTGTACAGAATGCCGACCGAGACGGCGGCAGCGGCGACGGGATCCAGGATCGGGTAGCCGGCGCGCGCGCCGAGCACGCCGAGGAGTGCCGCGCCCGCGGTGAGGATGTCGGTCCGGTTGTCCATCGCGGCCGCGATGGTCGCCGGGGAACGCTGCCGTTCTCCCACCCCCAGTGCGTAGCGGTACAGCCCGAACTTCGCGACGATCGAGACCACGAGCACGCCGATCACAGCCGGACTGATCGTGACGTCGAACTCCCCCGCGAGCAGCGACGACGCCGCCTGCTGGAGCACCAGCGCGCCCGCGGCGAAGATGCCCAGCGCGACGATCAGCGAGACGAACGGTTCGATGCGCTCGTGGCCGTGGGGGTGTTCGACGTCCGGCGGCTGGGTCGTCAGGTAGATCCCGGCGACGACGACGGTACTGTACACGGTGTCGGCGAGGCTGTTGACGGCCTCCGAGCCGACCGCGAGGCTGCCCGAACTCCACCAGACTCCGCCCTTCAGGACGGCGAGCCCGAGGTTGGCCGCGAGGACGACCCACGCGACCCGTCGCACCGCCTCGCGCCGTGACACGCAGGGGTATTCGCGGAGCGACCCCAATATCGTGTCGATCGTCCCCGGGCTACTGTCGATCGTCCCCGCGCTAACTTTCAATAGGCGTGGCCCCGCTCGTGGGACGTATGTGTCGATTCGTGGCGTACCACGGCCCCCCGATACAGCTCGACGAGCTGCTGTACAAGCCGGACCACTCGATCATCCACCAGTCGACCGACGCCCGGGAGCGCGAGGAACCACTGAACGGCGACGGCTGGGGCGTGGGCTGGTACGAGCCCGACATGACTCCCGAGCCGGCGGTGTACCGGGAGGTCCGCCCGGCCTGGAACGACGAGAACATGCGCCGACTGAGCCCCGTCGTCGAGACGCCGCTGTACTTCGCACACGTCCGGGCCGCGAGTCCGGGGCTGGCCGTCCACCAGCTGAACTGCCACCCCTTCCCCGGGGGACAGCACACCCTCGAGGACAGCCGCCACCGCGGCCCGATCGAGGAGGGCCGCCAGGAGCTCATGTTCATGCACAACGGTGGGCTGGGCGCCTACCAAGACGTGATCCGGCGGCTCCAGGACGAACTCGAGGAGGAGACGTACTTCGGCGTCCGCGGAAGCACCGACAGCGAACACGCGTTCGCCCTCGTCCAGGACGTTCTGGGCGAGAACGCCGTCGACCCTACCGTCGATGACCTGGGCCGGGCGCTCCGTGAGAGCCTGACGACACTCGAACGCCTCAAACACGAGCACGGTGATCCCGACGCGACGACGTGGGCGAACTTCTGTCTCACCGACGGCGAGTCGATCGCCGCCACGCGGTACGCGAGTCCGGACGACGCCGCCGCCCAGACGCTGTACGTCGGCGAGGCGGGGTCGTTCGTCGCCGACGGCGAGTTCGCGGGCACGCCCGACCCGGACGGCGACGCGGCGACGATCGTCGCCAGCGAGCCTCTGTTCGAGGACGACCGGGTCTGGCGGCCGGTCCCCCGAAACCACCTCCTCATGGTCGCGGCCGACGGCGAGACCAGCGTCGAGCCGCTGGATCTCGGCGTCCCCGCCGCGTGACACTCGACGGCCGTCCCGATTCGGGGCGGTCAGAGGATACGCTCGCCCAGGGCGTTCCCGACGAGGTCGACCGCGAGTTCGGCCGTCCGGTTGTGGGTGTCGAGGATCGGGTTCACCTCGACGACCTCCAACGAGCGGACGGCGTCGAGGTTCGCGTCGACGTGGTCCATCGCGGTGTGTGCCTCGCGGTAGGTGATCCCGCCGCGCACCGGCGTCCCGACGCCGGGGGCCTCGTCCGGATCCAGGACGTCCATGTCGAAACTGACGTGGACGTCGTCGACGCCGTCAGTCGCGACCGCGAACGCCTCCTCACACACCGCCGCGAACCCGCGCTCGTCGATGTCACTCATCGTGTAGGCGTGGACGGCACCGTCGACGATGGCGTCGCCTTCGTCGTCGTCGATCGACCGAAGGCCGACGAGCGCGACGTTCTCCTCCCGGACGTTCGGTGCGTGGGCCCACTCCCGTCCCTCGAAATATCCCCGCCCGAGCACGGCCGCCAGCGGCATCCCGTGGACGTTCCCGCTGGGCGTCGTGGCCGGGGTGTTGAAGTCCCCGTGGGCGTCGATCCAGACGATCCCCGTCGGCTCCGTGACCGCGCTCCCACCCATCGAGCCGATGGCGATGGAGTGGTCGCCGCCGAGCACGAGCGGGAACGCACCGTCATCGAGCGCCTCCGCCACCGCCTCGCACAGCCGCCGAGAGACGGCCGCCGTCTCGTCGAGGTACTTCGCGGTCCCGTCGGTCGGCTCGCCGGCCTCGGGGTCGCCCGTCTCCGGGCCGGGGACGTGGATATCCCCGGCGTCGGTCACGGTGTGGCCGAGCCCCTCGAGTGCCTCGCCCAGCCCCGCGTACCTGATCGCCGACGGCCCCATGTCCACCCCACGCCTGTCCGCCCCGAGATCCATCGGAACCCCGATCACGCGCACGTCCATGCGTACTGGTACCGGTACACACGAAATAAAACCGTGGGCAGAATGATCGGGCCCGACGAATCGGGGGCGGGACGGCGGGATCCGACGAATCGGGGACTGACGTGGCCTGTACCGGGTCCCTATTCGGCTCCGCCGGAGCCAGCGTACAACTCGAGCACCTCCTGCTCGGAGAGCGCCCGCGAGTACGCCCGGACCTCGTCCATCCGGCCGACGGTGTCGCTGCCGTCGGCGGCCATCAGGATCAGCGGCTCCGCGTCGCTCTGGGTCCGCGGCGCGGTCCCCGACCCCGGCGAAGCGTCGAGCTGCCCGTTCTCGTCGAACACGTACATGCTGGCTTCGTCGCCGCTGATAACCGTGACGACGAAGTACCACGTGCCGGATTCGAGCCCCGTCTCCGTGGGCGTGACCCTGCCGCTGTCGCCGTTCCAGTTGACGACGAACACGGAGTCAGTATCCGAGTTGAACTCGACGTCCCAGCCGACGGTTTCGGGGGTGGCGTCCGTCGCGCCGGCGACCTGGTAGACGCGACCGAAGTCCTCGTGGCTGCTGAAGTTGAACCACGCGCCCACGGTCGCACCCTCGCCGTTCAGCGGGAGGTCCTCCGTGACGACCGCGTCGGCCACCGTGTCTCGGGTGCCGTTGTCGGTGAACCCCCAGGCGCTGTTGATGACGCCGTCGGCGTCCGTTTCCGGTTCGCCGACCACCTCCGCGTCGTTGCCGGTCACCTGGTTGGTCGCGGCGTCGGTGTCGAAGGAGATGTACGCCTCGATGCCGTCCTGTGGTACCTCGCCGGGCGTGAACACCACGACGGAGTGAGAGAGGTCGCTCTCGGCGGAGTCGGTGTTGCTCTCGTAGCTGATCGTGCCGGTGAAGGTGTACTCGCCGTCGGCGTCCTCGGGGGCGGTGATCTCCCAGGTGACCTCCTCGCGGTCCTGTGAGGGGATCTCGTCGAAACTCGCCGAGTCCGTGGCCGTGATCTCCCAGTCGTCGTTCGGGGGCTCGAACGTGACCTCCACCGACTGGACGGGAAACAGATAGCTGTTGAGAATCTCGCCCGTTAGCGTCGTCGTCCCGCCCGGACTCACGGATCCGCCGCCCTCCAGGGTCATCAACTGCGGGGGATCGTCGCCGAAGTCCTGGTTCGCCGTCGGGGTGGCCGTGTCCGTCGGCGTCGCCGTCTCGGTCGGGGTTTCGGTGTCCGTCGTTTCGGTGGTGTCCGTGGGCGGATCGGTCGTCTCCGCGTCGGTTTCCGTCGGCGTATCGCCGTCGCCATCGCCGCCACACCCTGCCAGTCCCGCGATACCGACCGCACCGAGGGCTCTCAGGAACCGCCGCCTGTCCGCCGTCACCGAATTCGTCGAGTCGCCCGTGTTCCACTCCATGTGGGTCGGTATCGAACGATCACTACAAATAACTACTGCATACCCGGTAACGAGGTCCGCCCACCGCCGGGGACGGTCCCCGGCGGAATGTATCACTGCTTCCCTCCGACAGTATACTCCCCGAATTCGATCCGGACGGCGCCGTCCCCCTCCGGCTCCGCCGCGTCGGGCCCGTCGGCGACCGCCGCGTCGGGCGCGTCGGCGAACGCCGCGCGCAGGCGGTCGTAGGTGTCCGCGATGGCCTCGACGATCACCGTCGTGTCCGCGACCGTCGCCATGAAGTTTGTGTCGCCGTCCCATCGCGGGACGACGTGGGTGTGGAGGTGGTCGTCGATCGAGCCGCCGGCGGCGTCTCCGCCGAGGTTCATGCCGGCGTTGAACCCGTCGGGCTCCAGGGCCGACCGCATCGCCTCGAACGTGCGGGCCTTCAGACGGGCGTGATCGAGCATCACGTGATCCGGGAGGTCGGCGTAATCGCCGGTGTGGACCCGCGGAATCACCATCGCGTGACCGGGATTGTAGGGGTAGTTGTTCAGGAGGACGTAGGCGTGTTCGCTCTCGGCGACGATGCGGTTCTCGCGGTCGTCCCCGCTGTCGGGCAGGGCACAGAACACACACCCCTCGATCCCCTCGTTTTGCCCCTCGCGCTCGACCCAGTCGATCCGCCAGGGGGCGAAGATCTGGTCCATGCGGCACGTTCGGGAGGCGAGAGTTATAGTACCGGGTGTGTGGACGCCGTCCGGGACGCCGGTCGATGGGCGGCCGCAAGCACCGTCCTGATTCAAGTGCCCCCGGATCCAACGATCGTTCATGTACGATCGGGTGCTCATCCCGACGGACGGAAGCGACGCCCTCTCGGACGCCCTGGATCACGGCCTCGACCTGGCAGAGCGCCACGACGCGGAGATCCACGCGGTGTACGTGGTCGACCACCGGCAGTACCTCGGCGCCGACGACGACGTCAAGGCAGACCTCAAGGAGACCCTGACCCACGAAGGCGAAACCGCGGTCGCGACGATCGAGGAACGGGCCTTCGAACACGAACTCGACGTCGCCTCCGAGATCAGGGAGGGGGTTCCCTACAAGGAGGTGCTCGCGCACGCCGAGGAGAACGACGCCGACGTGATCGTGATCGGCACCCACGGCAAGACGGGCCGAGACCGGATCGCGACGCTCGGCAGCGTCACCGAGCGCGTGATCAAGGGCGCCGAGGTACCGGTGTTCGTCGTGTCGGTCAGCGAGGACTGATGATGACTGTTGTAGTCTCGTATCGGTGAGCGCTGCCACCGGAGGGGGCGGCCACAGACAGCCAGCTACGACGATCATCATGATTGTCAGGATACCCGCATATCTTTCTCACCGGCTGGCGCACCCGTATCTTCATCATCCGGCAATCACTGTGTACACGCATGGCAAGTGCAGCGTCACCGCTCTCGGAGCCACGCGTGCTGGCGCACGCCAAGCGCCGGCTCTTCCCGGGTGACGGCGACGACGGGTACGCGGTGGTCGATACACAGTTCGCGTCCGACCGGTGGCTCACGAACGAAGCCATCGACGCCGACGTCAAAGACGAACTGGCTCCGTTCAACCACGTCAGGGTCGGGTCCGGCTATCCCGACCTCGTCGGCGTCCGTCTACTGGGTGATGACCTGCTTGCAGTCGACCGGCTGGGCGACGACCCGCCGCTGGTGGTGATCGAGGCGAAGGGCAACACGAACCGGCGGACGGCCGACGTCGAAGCGGGGATCGTTCAGGCCCACGACCGCCTCAACGAGGCCAACGCCGCGTACGTCGCAACTCCAGCACCCACCGTCTCCCAGTCCGCGCGGACGCTGGCCCGCGAGCTGAACGTCGGGATTCTGGGCGTGCGCTCCGATGGAAGCGTCGACCCGGTCGAAACACCCCGCATCGTCGGGAACAGAACGACGACCGAGACGACGGCGATCAGGTTCCAGGCCGGCGCACAGGGGGTCGTGAACAGGTCCTTCGGTCTCAACCACCCGAAGAACTACCTCGCGTACCCGCTTGCCGTCCATCATCGACGAGACACCGGCTCGGTTCTCTCGGAGTACGTCGTGCAAGCGGTCGATGCCGCCCGAACCGGGGCGTCTTTCCTGAACCTCATCGACGAGCAACCCACGCCCGACCGGCTGACCCCGCTCGGAAGAGAGGTCGTCCGGTTCGCGTCGTGGGAGTACGGATCGGTCGACGCCGCGCTCCGGGAGTTCGACGACTGGAAGCGGTCGCGGAAACGGTTCCGTGACGTAGCGCCGAAGTGGGGAACCGTCACCAGGCGCGTCGTCTACGCGTACCCGGCAACCCAGCTCCTCGTCGAGGAACTCCAGCACATGCACGAGGACGGGATCCCCGAACCCGCTCTCACCGACGTGGTCGAGTACCTCCACGAGCTGCATCCGTCGTTCACCGTCGAACTGTTCGTCCGCGGCGACGACGACGTCCGGAGTCGCGTGCTAAGCGCCGACGGAGAGTTGCGACCGGAATCGCTCTCCGACGGGTCGGTCTACCACTCGCCAACCGTGTTCCAGCTCAAGGCCATGCTGTATCATGCCGGTATCCTGACGTCCCGGGGCGCGGAGCCGTCGAATCTCGATCCGACGAGCGACGTCTGGGCACTGCGTCAGCCCGTCTGACTCCCGGGGACACTACTCCGCCCCGTGGTCCCGAAGGAGTTCGTAACTCGCCTGGAGGTTCTCGTCACCGGCAACTTCGAGCGTCGTGTATTCGAGGTCCGGTGCGTCACGGAGGGTCTCGGCGACCCCGGCAACGTCGATCACCCCCTCCCCGAGTGCGATCGGGCTCATCCCACACCCATAGACGTCACCACGTTCATCAATCCAGTCCTCACCGAGGTCTTTCCAGTGAACGTGGCGGATGCGATCTCCGAACGTGTCGGCAAACTCGACGGGATCGGCCCCCCCGAGCCACGCGTTCCCGGTGTCGAGGTTGATGCCGACCGTCTCGGGATGACCGAGTTCCGCGAGCAACGCCTGCATCCCGTCGATCGGGTCCGTGAGTCTGCCGTGGGGTTCGATCAGAATCTCCACGTCCAGGGCGTCTGCAAGGCGCACTGGTTCGTGGAGCTTTTCGGACACGGTGAACAGTTGCTCCTCTCTGGAGAGTCCCTCTCCCCAGCCGGTGTCCGGGTCACCCTCGGTCGTGATGACGTGGTCGACGCCCATGCCGTCGGCAAGCCGAATCGCTTTCATGATCTCCTCGGTGCCGTACCTGCCGGGGGCGCTCGGATCCAGGAGGTTCGCGTGAGCACAGACGCTCGTGACCGTCAGTCCGTGGTCCTCGAACTGTCGTTTCACGTCCGCCGGGTTGTCGTCGAGACTGACCGTTGCGGAGAAATCGAACTCCCGGCCCAGCAGTCCTCCCGGGTGGTTGTCCGTTATATCGGCATACTCGAATCCCATGTCGGCAATCCGCTGCAGCTGGTGATCGAGCGTTTCGAACGGGTCGATGAGCGCGAAACAGCCGACTTTCATGCTCGGGAGAAGTTCGAGCGGCTACGTAATAGAAATTAGGGTGGTGTGTCGAAGGATCACCGAACGGATCCCGTCTGATTTCTGTAGCCGTGTGCCGGTAGGAGACTACACCGACCATCACGAGCGTGTCACTCGTCGACTGCGGCTTGGACGCCGAGCCAGTTGGCAATCATCCCGCTGTCGTCCGGGATGGGGACGACGGTGACGCGGTTGCGAAAGCGGCTGCCGTCGCGGCGGTAGTTCCAGAGTTCGACGGTCGCCTCCGCCCAGATGTCGATGGCTTCGTGGAGCGTGTCGAGTGCCTCGGGTTCGGTGTCGGGCCCCTGGAACAGTCGCGGGTTCTCGCCACGGAGATGGTCGAGCGGGTAGCCGGTGAGGGCCCTGAGAGTTTCGTTCGCGTAGAGGATGGGGTTGTCGCGGTACGCCGGTCCGGAGAGCGTGAGCCCGAGGGGACAGGCGTCGAACCGCCGGATTCGACCGAGTA
>CAYSJP010000029.1:0-14367 GCA_964431395.1 uncultured Halobacteriales archaeon | reverse complement strand
TTCTCGAAAGAAACGTTCGCTCGTCGCAGAATGCGCCGGCCGGGATTCGAACCGAACCGAGACGTTCCTGCTCGCTTCGCTGCGCGGGCTGCGACTCGCAGGGTTCGAATCCACGGGGACGCATTCGCTCCTCGCGTTCGCTCGTCGCAGAATGCGCCGGCCGGGATTCGAACCCGGGCCATGAGCTTGGAAGGCTCAGGTCCTACCACTAGACCACCGGCGCACGTCGCTTCGCCCGTTCCCCGGGGCTCGCAAACCCGTTGGATTTGCGCACCACCGGAGCGCATCCTCAGAAAACGCGCCGCTGAATAAGTGGGTTACCCTTCGACGACGCCGTAACAGTTCCCGTGTGACTCGAACACCTCACCCACGCGGAGGTCGCTCTCCCGCAGGTCCGCCTCGAACTCGTCGAGATCGTACACGTGGTAGAACCGCCCAACCGCCTCGCCGTCCGGCAGCGTCCAGTCGATCTCGGTGTCGAACCCCGAAGACCGGTCGAACCGGTCGTGAGAGACGCTCCAGGCACTCACGACCGCCGCGCCACCAGCGACGAGCACGCGCGCGAGTTCGTCCAGGCTGGCGACCCGCGCCGCGCGGTCGGGGAGGTGGTGGACCGTCGCGACGTACGCCGCGAGATCGACCACCGACGTGCACACCGGGAGGCGAGCGGCGTCGCCGAGACACGGCGTGAACGCGAACCCCCGCTTCACGCTCCGGTCGAGAGCCGTCCCGATCGCCGCGTGACTCGCGTCCAGCGCGATCACGCGATCGGTTCGCGCCGCGAGTAGCTCCGCGTGGCGGCCGTTTCCCGTCCCGACGTCGAGCCCGACCGCGCCGGACCGACCCTCGAGAAAGGCCGTGACCTCCTCCCAGGGCTCCGGTCGCGTCTTCGCGAAGTGTTCGGCGATCCGCTCGTAGGTCCGCCGGACCTCGCGGCGCCTCGTCATACCGGTCCGGGTCCGGTCGCCCGGGAGTAAACCCTGTCGACGCCGTTCCAGTGAGTCCCGCGGGCGTTACGTTCATGAGTACTCGGTTCGTACACCGTCGTACGTAATGCGGCGCGAAGACATCACCCTGGTCGTCTCGGACGCCGAGTGGCCCGACTCGGACGACGATAGCCGCCAGCCGACGCTTTCCTTTCGCCTCAACGACACCGCCGAGACACTCGCCGGGCGTCTCGCGTCCGAGGACGGCGAGCGCCTGGGTGCCGACGAGATCGACGTCACGGTCCGGCTCCACGGCGATCCCGAGTCCTCCGACGCGACGGGCGTCGTGTCCCTGACGAACCGGATCACCGGCGAGTACGTTCTGGAGTGCAACACCGAGGCGGCGGCCGTCCTCGATTTCGCTCGCGCCGCGCGCCGGTACGGCGAAGACACGGACGACGACGCCCTGTACTGTGTCGAACTGTGCGCCAGCGACGTCGCCGACGGTGCGGCGTCCGTCGCGACCTACGAGAAACGAACCCTCCTGGTGTACGGCGAGAGCGGCGAACTCCTCCGCGAGCACAGCCTCATCCCCAGCGGCGTGGAGATCTGACCGGCGGGACGGTCTCCGACCGACCTAAGTACCACACCACCGAACCCCGAGTATGTCGCTGTTCGGCACCGCGGGTATCCGCGGTGACGTCGAGGGCACGGTAACGCCGGAACTCGCGCTCTCCGTGGGCCGGGCCGCCGGGGTGGAGGCACGGACCCAGGGCGAAGACGCGTTCGTGGTCGCTCGCGACGGGCGGACGACCGGACGCGCCGTGGCTGACGCCGTCTCCTCGGGTCTCGCGAGTGCCGGCGTCGACGTGTACCGCGCCGGCGTGCTCCCGACCCCGGCGCTCGCTTTCGCCAGCACGGGACGGCGGGGCATCATGATCACCGCGAGCCACAACCCCCCCGACGACAACGGCCTCAAACTCTTCGCCGACGGCGTCGAGTACGACCGTGACGCCGAGCGCCGTATCGCGGACCTCGTGGACGAGGGGCCTCGCCCCGTCACCTGGTCGGAGTGGGGCGAGTCCGGGGACGCGTCGGTCGCCGACCGGTACCGCGGGACCGTCGTCGGCTACGCCGAGGGTCACGGTGCGGCCCCCGACGGGACCCGGATCGCCGTGGATCCCGGGAACGGGACGGCCGGTCTCGCGACGCCGCAGGTGCTCCGGGCGCTCGGTGCCGACGTCGTCGCGGTGAACGCGAACGTCGATGGCTCCTTCCCGGCACGTGCGAGCAAGCCGACGCCCGAATCGCTCGCGGAGTTCGGGTCGTTCGTGGCGGCAGACGAAGCGGCGTTCGGCGTCGCACACGACGGTGACGCCGACCGGATCGTCGTCGTCGGTCCCGGCGGCGGGATCGTCCACGAGGACACGGTCGTCGCCGCCCTCGCGGAGCACTACACCCGCGAGAGCGGGGCCGCCGACCCGGTCGTCGTGACGACGCCGAACGCCTCCGCGCGCATCGACGAGCGCGTCGAGGTCGCGGGCGGCCGTATCGAGCGCGTCCGCCTCGGTTGCCTCCACGAGGGTATCGCGGCGGCCCGGGAGGCGGGGGGCCCGGACACGGTAGTGGTGTTCGCGGCCGAACCCTGGAAGCACGTCCACCCCGCCTTCGGCGGGTGGATCGACGGCGTCGCGAGCGCCGCCGTTCTCGCCCGGGTCGTCGCGGCGGTCGGGAGCGTCGGGGCGCTTCGGGACCCGATCACCGAGCGGCCCTACCGCAAGGAGAACGTCCGGTGCCCGGACGACCGGAAGGCGGAGGCCATGGAACGGGTCGGGGAGAGCCTCCCCGCGGCGTTTCCGGGAGCCGACGTCGACGGGGACCACGGGGTCCGCGTCGATCTCTCCGACGGCTCGTGGGTTCTCGTCCGGCCCAGCGGTACCGAACCGTATCTCCGGGTGTACGCCGAGAGCGAGCGCGTCGACGGTCTGATCGAAAACGCGATCGACGTCGTCGAGCGCGCGGTGTCGGAACCGCGGTAGGAGAGCTACAGCCTGACGGGAACGCCCTGCTCGCGGAGGTACTCCTTGACCTCGGGAATCCCGAACTCGCCGAAGTGGAAGATCGAGGCCGCGAGCGCGGCGTCGGCGCCGGCGTCGACGAACGCCTCACGCATGTGTTCCGGGCCGCCACACCCCGAGGATGCGATCACGGGCGTCGACACCGCGTCACAGACCGCCCGGGTCAGCGGGATGTCGTAGCCCTGCTTCGTGCCGTCGGTGTCGAGGGAGTTGACGAACAGCTCGCCGGCGCCGCGCGCCTCGGCCTCCGTCGCCCACTCGATCACGTCCACGCCCGTCCCCTCGCGGCCGCCCTTGACCGTGCACTCGAACCAGCAGGACTCGCCGTCGACCTGCTCGTAGTACTCGCCCTCGTCGTCGAAGCGCCGGCGGGCGTCCACCGAGATGACGATACACTGGCTGCCGAAGGCCGCCGCACCCTCCTCGATCAGGGCCGGGCGCTCGATGGCGGCGGTGTTGATCGACACCTTGTCGGCGCCCGCGCGGAGCGTCTCCTTGATGTCCCGCTTCGTCCGGATCCCGCCACCCACCGTGAGCGGGATGAACACCTCGTCGGCGACCGCCGAGACCGTGTCGAGCATCGTCTCCCGGCCCTCGGCGGAGGCCGTGATGTCCAGAAAGACGAACTCGTCGGCGCCGACCTCGTTGTAGCGTTTCGCCATCTCGACCGGGTCGCCGGTGTACTCCAGGTCCTCGAAGTTGACGCCCGTGTAGACGGCGGCCTCGCCCTCGTCGTTCAGGTCCACGTCGATACACGGGATGATGCGCTTGGTGAGACCCATTGACTGTCGCGACGTACGTCACGGGGGATCAAAAGGGGTCTGATCGAAGAGACCGCGGGGCGTCATTCCCGCCGGAGGTGCATCGACACGGACGTTCCCGTCTCCGTGGTCTCGATCCTGAGTTCGCCGTCGGACTTCTCCACGTACCACTTTATGAGCCACAGCCCGACGCCGCTCCCGTGGGACACCGGCGTCTCCTCCTCGTTGACCAGGGGATCCGTCTCCGCCTCCGGAATCCCCTCGCCGTCGTCCTCGATCGTGATCGTGACGAACTCCTCCGTCACCTCGGTCCACACCTCCACTCTCACCGGTGAGGGATTGTGCCGTATCGCGTTCTCCACGGCGTTCCTGATCGCCTCGCCGAAATCGTCGATGACCGCGACGGTCACGTCGTCGACGCTCTCGACGACGGTCGCCCCCGGATTCGCTTCCTCGTACCCGGACACGGCCGTCGACACGAGGTCGGGTAGCGAACGGGATCGCGTCTCGTCGTGCGCGTCGATCGCGTCTTCGATTCCGCGGGCCTTCTTGGCGTAACTGAGAAGCCGCTCCGTCGCCTCCCTCGCGGTCGACGCTCTGTCCGCGATCACCTCGTCTTCCGTCCGGTTTTGAATCGTCTCCAGGTGGCCGCGGGTCACGTTCAGTTCGTTGCGGATGTTGTGCCTGAACACCCGGGAGAATATCTTCCGGAGCATGTCGAGTTCACGTTCGCGATCCTTCACCGTCGTGACGTCCCGCAGGACGATTATTTTCCCCGAGAGGCCCCGCCCGTACCCGATGGGCGAGACGATCGGCGAGAAGTACCGTTCACCCCGGTCCGTGCTGATCGAGACCGTGTCGGTCGTCTCTTCGACGTCGAGAAGGTCCCTCACTTCGGGGTGGTCGACGAAGGCCTCACGGGCCGTCCTCCCGGCGTACTGCCCCTCGATGCCGAACAGTTCCTGGGCCGGTCGGTTCAGGTCGATGATCCTGTCTCCGGCCCCCAGGACGACGACGGCGTCGTCGATCTCCCTGAACACTGCCTCCTTGTCCATCGGACTGCTCACGAACAGCCCGAATCGCTCCAGGGAGTACGCCGCGATCCCCAGAAAGGAAACCAACCCGAGGACGCCGGGATTGAAGTAGTTCGGGACCATTCCGAAGATCGGCAGAAAGACCGGGACGACGCCGATCACGTACCCCCCGAGGAGGACGGTGACCTGCTTTCCCTTCACCCCCTCCGTTATCAGGCGTTCGCGGAGCAGGAGGGTGATCGACATGACGTGCAGGAGCATGATGTACCCGACGTGGACGACCCCGACCCGGTCGAGGCTCAGTTCGTAGTACCCCCCCGGCATCAGCCGAACGTCCATGAACAGTTCCGGACGCGTCCAGAGCACGCCGATCGTCACGGCCGGGAGGATCAGAACGATCAGGACGGCCTTTCGGGGTAGCGTCCGTCCCACCGAGTACTCCAGGACGAACAGGAAGATGAAAAGCGAGGACGCCATCCCGAACGTTCTGACCCGGTACAGCAGGAACCTGCTCACGTTCTCCCAGGGGAGCAACGGCGTGATCCCCAGAACGAACACCCAGATCCCTCCGCTCACCACCGCGAGGAAGAACCACACGACGGAGGTCTGTCCCCGGACGCCACGGAAGCGCTCGATGAGGTATACCACCGGGATGACGACCACCAGCATGAGCATCCCGGCGATCTGTGGGTCGGTCGGATTCACCATTAGGATCTGATTACTATCCGTACGGTGGGACCCCCCGCATTTAATGTCTTGTCATGGTAATTTCCATCCGCACGGAAACGGACCCCTCGACCGACGGGGTCCGATCGGCGGCGAGCGTGTCTCCGAACGCTGTCAGGCGGTACCGCCGTAGGAGTCCTCGAACACGACGTGTCGGGTCTTTATTCCCTCCGCCCCATTCAGTCCCGGGACCGCCTCGCGGCTGTCGGGGTAGTGGACATCGATGCGTTCGATCACGCCGACGTCGCGGTAGGCTTCCTTTACCGGTCCGTTCCGTTCGAGAATTCCGTCGATGAACGCCTCGGTGTCCTCCGCCCCGTCGACGACATAAAAGTCCACCTCCGGGTGCTCGCGATCGGACACTCTCGCCACCCAGTCCGTGCCCGCGCCGAACGTCGCTCTGATCGCCTCGTGGATCTGTGCGGGATACAGCAACGCCCCGGCGAGGTTGATGCTGTCGTCCTCGCGCCCGAGTACCGTCATCCGGGGAAGTTCGTCGCCCTCGTACACCGCGACCTTGTCGCCGATGCGATACCGGGTGAGATCGACCGTCTCCCGCGCCGGGTCGGTGACCAGGAGCGATCCGCGTCGTTCCCCGACGACGTCGCGGACGTCGAGGACGGTGTCGGGGTCGTCGTCGGGGATGATCTCCAGGACGAACCGGTTGACCAGCGGAACGAGTTTTCTGGTGTCGTCGACCGCGGCCGCGATACCCATGAACTCCGACGCCCCGTACATCTCCCGGACGACGTCGGCACCCCACATCTCCGTGAGGGTCTCACGTCTGTTCGCGGTGAGGAGGTCACCCGCGGTACCGATCCGTTCCACGTTCGGGAACACGTCCGACGGCGGACCGTCGGTCGCGGCGATCTCCGCGCCGACCGCCTCCGTCACGCTCGGGACGCCGAAGACGGCCGTCACTTGCTCGGCCGATCCGTTCTCGATCACGGTTCGGTAGTCCTTGAAGTGCCCGTTCGCGGCCCGGCCGCCGAGTCGCGGCGCCGCTTCCTGGAGCCCCCAGCCCGTCGGGTGGGGGCGCGGTGCACCGAGGTTGAGGACCACCTCGTCCTCGAAGCCTGCGAGACCCAGACACTCCGCTATCGGTCCGATCACGCGCTCGACGTCACCGTACGGGATCCGTTTCGCCGAGCCGCTGCTGCCGGACGTCTCGAACACCATTCCGTCCTCGACCTCGGTGGGGGCGTCGTCGAACACCCCGCCGGATGACTGCACGGGCGCGTCCAGCGTGTTTTCGAGCTGTTCGTCGCTAATCCGCGTTAGCAGGTCCATGTATCCTTCCTCGGAGAGCACAGTCGAACCGCCACGTCGTGATGCTCGTTCCGTGCGAGAACCGACGGTACGGTCTGATTACTCCCGCTCTATGACTGTTGGATGGGGGAATGAAAGTAAAACTTCCGTCCGTTCGGGGTCACGACGGATCCCGTCCGGCCGCTTTTCCCATCCCGGAGCGGTGACGTCACTCCTCGACGAGTTCGATCAGCACGCCCCCGGTCGATTCGGGGTGCAGGAACGCCACCTGGTGGCCCCAGGCGCCGGGGCGTGGCTCCTCGTCGACGAGTTCGACCCCGAGCTCACGTGCGTACGACAGCGTCGTCCCGATGTCGTTCGTCTCGAAGGCGAGGTGGTGGATGCCCGGTCCCTGTTCCTCGAGGAAGGTCTCGATCACGCCTTCCTCGCCGGGTTCCAGAAGCTCGAGGTAGCTCCCGTCGCTCTCCAGAAACGCGACTCGCGTCCCCTCGAACGTCTCCTCGTGGGCGACGGGCGCCGCGAGCAGGGCCGCGTACAGGTCCGCAAGCGCGTCCAGGTCTTCCGTGGCGATCCCGACGTGGTGGAGTTGCATACGGGAGCTACCCGGAGGATCCAAATAAGATCAACGGACCGTTCGCCTCGCACGTCTCCCGCCCGGGAACCCGCTTCACAGTCCGGGCCGGTACTCCCCGAACACGTCCCGGAGGACGTCACAGATCTCGCCGACCGTGGCTTCGGCCTTCACCGCCTCGACCATCGGCGGAACCAGGTTCGCGTCGCCCGCCGCGGCGTCCTCGACCGCCGCGAGCGCCGCCTCGACCGCCTCGTCGTCGCGCTGCTCGCGAACGTCCTCGAGGCGCTCGCGCTGGCGCCGTGCGTCCTCCTCCGTCACCTCCTCTACTTCCATCTCGGGCTCCTCGCCCTCCGTTTCGAACTCGTTGACGCCGACGATGATCCGGTCGCCGTTCTCGATCTCCTGTTGGCGCTCGTAGGCGACGTCCTGGATCCGGCGCTGGACCCAGCCGTCCTCGATGGCACGGAGCATGCCGCCACGCTCGGCGACGCCGTCGAGGATCGAGCGCGCCTCCGCCTCGAGGTCGTCGGTGAGCGACTCGACGTAGTAACTCCCCGCCAGCGGGTCGACCGTGTCCGCGACGCCGGATTCGTGTGCGAGGATCTGCTGGGTCCGCAGCGCCGTCCGGACCGACTCCTCGGTGGGGAGCGCGAGCGCCTCGTCCTTCCCGTTGGTGTGGAGACTCTGGGTCCCCCCGAGTACCGCCGCGAGCGCCTGGTAAGCCACCCGCGCGACGTTGTTCTCGACCTGCTGGGCCGTCAGCGTCGATCCCGCGGTCTGGGTGTGGAACTTCAGCCGTTTCGCGTCGGCGCTCTCGGCACCGAATCGATCCTCCATGATCCGCGCCCACAGCCGCCGGGCGGCGCGGAACTTCGCGGCCTCCTCGAAGACGTCGTTGTGGGCGGCGAAAAAGAACGACAGCTGTGGGGCGAACGACTCGACGTCGAGGCCGGCGTCGAGCGCGGCTTCGACGTACTCGATCGCGTTGCCGAGTGTGAAGGCGATCTCCTGGGCGGCGGTCGCGCCCGCCTCGCGGATGTGGTACCCCGAGATGGAGATGGTGTTGAACTTCGGCGTCTCCTCGGCGCAGAACTCGAAGATATCCGTGATCAGCCGCATGGATGGTTCGGGCGGGTAGATGTAGAGGTTGCGCGCGATATACTCCTTCATGATGTCGTTCTGGATGGTGCCCCGGAGTTCGGCGCGGGGAACGCCCTGCCGGTCGCCGATGGCGACGTACATCGCCAGCAGAACGGCCGCAGGCGCGTTGATCGTCATGCTCGTCGAGACCTCCGACAGCGGGATACCGTCGAACACCGTCTCCATGTCGTCCAGCGAGTCGATGGCAACACCCGACTTGCCCACCTCGCCGGCCGCCATCGCGGCGTCGGAGTCGTAGCCCATCTGCGTGGGGAGGTCGAACGCCATCGACAGCCCCGTCTGGCCCTCCTCCAGCAGGTACCGGAACCGCTCGTTGGTCTCGGCGGCCGTTCCCATGCCGGCGTACTGGCGCATCGTCCAGAGCCGCCCGCGGTACATCGTCGGGTACACCCCCCGGGTGAACGGCTCCTCGCCGGGGAATCCGAGGTCCTCACCGTACTCGAGGTCGTCGACGTCGGCGGGCGTGTACAGCCGGTCGATCCCCTGGCCGCCGGTGTCGGTCTCGAACCGTTCGCGGCGCTCGCCGAACCGATCTAGCGTGGGGCCCAGGGTGTCGGCCTCCCACTCCTCGTGGCCCTCGCGGATCGCGGCGAGGTCGTCCTCGTCGAACATGCGCTCCGATTCGGGCGCCCGCCCTTAACCTCTGACGGGGTGGGCTCGGGACGGCTGCGTGGAGTGGATGGAGGCCCTCAGCCGTCCCGGTACGCCCACACCATGCCGACTCCCGAGGAGAGGAGGCTGACCAGGAGGCCGACGAGGTGCCACTGGGTCATCCAGTGGGGAAGCGCGATGGTACCGCTGAGCGTGTTGAACAATAGCGTGATTCCCGGGATCTCGGTGCGCTCGTAGTCGTCCGGATCTTCCCCCGGCGTCGACGGGGTGTCGTTCAGTCCGCTATCGTTTCGCAATCCCGGCGGATACTCGCCGTCCGGGAGACGGTCGGCCTCGTAGGGGATGCTCGCCCCGCCGGTGTTGGCGCTCCAGACCGTCTCGCCCTCCCGGGTGATCTCCACCACGCGAGTGTTGAACGTGTCCGTCACGAGGATGTTGCCGTTGTCCAGCAGATCGGCGTCGCGGGGCCAGTTGAACGCCACGCCGTTTGCCCCGGTGTAGTTGACGACGGGCCGCCACCGGCCGTCTTCCCTGCGGAGTTCGGTGACCCGGTTGTTGTCGGAGTCGGCGACGAGGACACGGCCCTCACCGATCCACTGCGGGTTGTGCTGTTCCTTGATCACGTCGGGGTTGCCACACCGTACGTCGCCGTCCTCGTCGGGGACGAGCCGGGGACCGTCGACACAGGAGGCGTCCGATCCGCCGCGATCCTCGTTGATCACCTCGACGACGCCCTCGCCGCGCTCGAGGATCACGAGCTGGTTCGCGTTGCGAACCGAGACGAGGTAGCGATCCTCGCCGATCCGGTCCACGTCGTTCATGTGGAGCCAGTCCCGCGACCCCGGGTCGGCGGGGGCGTTGTAGAACTCGGAGGCGCGCCACTCCCAGGTGATCGTGTCGTTCGGGGCGACGGCGAACACCCGTTCCTGAACCATATCGACCACGAGCACCTCGCCGTTCGGCAACATCTCCACGTCGTGGACCTCGGAGTTGTGGGTCCGGTCGACGGGAAACGTCCACTCCCTGGTCATACTGTCCGACTCGACATCGTAGATCCGGAACCCGGTCCGGGTGGGATCACGCTCGATGAACGCCGTCAGGACCTGCCCGTTCGGCAGCGGCGACACGTCGAAGTTCGCCCAGCTCTCCCGGCTCTGCCACTGCCGAACCAGGTCGCCGGAGATCAGCCGGGCGTACCCCTGCGTGTCGGTGAACGGGCCCTGGAGGCCGACGACGGTGGCGCGCTCGTCGTACTCGCTCCAGTTGCCCGAGGCGTTCCCGCCGGGACCCTCGTTGATCCCGTCCTGTGGTGCCGCGGTCGCCCAGCTCACCCCGACGAACAGGATCAGCCCGACGACGGCCACCAGAACCAGCTTGTGGCCCGGGTGGAGCGATCGCAGCCTGTCGGCGAATCCGCGTTCGGTGCTCCCGTCGGCGGGTCCACGTTCGGTACTCACTACCCGCCTCCTCGCGATCCAGGAAAATAAACTGTTCGGGTTCGGGCGTCATATTCGGCGGCAATTGCCGATCCGGGTTCTCGCCACTCGGCCGGCGGCGGCCGACTCCTCTCCCCGTCCCGGGGTCACCGGCCGGTGTCGTACTTGTAGGTCGCCTCCTCGGGGTCGATCCCGAAGTCCTCGGCGGACTCCTCCGGTTCCGCCCCGCTCGCGTCGGAGCCGCCCGCGGTCTTGAACGCCTCCCGGAGGTCCTCGGGCACCCGGAACCTGGCCAGCTCGAGCGAGAGTGGCGTCGCGTCCGGCGCCACCGTCTCGCGTTTGTCCGACAGCCGTTCCGCGAGCGGACCGGGGAGGTCGTCGACTGCCACCTCCCGGAAGCCGAACTGCTCGTAGTACTCCGGCTCCCCGACCAGGGCGTGCATCTCCTCGAACCCCTCGTCGCCCGCGTTCTCGACCAGCCGTTCGATCACGTGTGCGCCGACGCCCGCTCCACGCCAGTCCGGCAGGATTCCGACTCCCGTGAGCTCGCAGTACTCCCCGTCGTCGTCCTTGTGTATGCGGATGCGCCCGAACCCGACCTTCTCGCCGGCCTCCTCGTCCATCGCGATGACGTAGTCCCGCGAGCGGAAGGCGGCCTCGTCGACGCCGAGCTCCTCGATTCGATCGAGCAACCACGCCTCGTCGCGGTTTCGCGCCTCCCGAACGTACATACACCGACGTTGGCTGTGAGATAATAAAAGGGTTTGCAGGGACCGCCGGCCGTGACCGGGCGAGCCTGGATCGAGAGCGCACGGCGATCAGAGATCGATCCGGTCCGGATCGATCACCGCCGGCTCCGGACCGGCGCCGATCGCGACGTCGCCGACCACCCCTCCACCCCCCGGGAACACCAGCGTCGCCCCCACGAGCAGCGTCGCGAACACTCCGACTACCGCCCGGGGATCCGACAGCGGCGCCCGGAGCACCACCTCCCCGTCGGCCTCGATCCCGTCCGTGTCGGTCGGGTCACCCGGGTCGGTCAGGCCCGCCGCGGCCTCCAGAAGTTCCCGCTGTGAGAACCGCCGGCTCCCGTCGGTCAGCACCGGCGTTCCGGGGTCGGGGCGCTCGGGTGGCATCGTCGGGTTCTCGCTCCACACGCCTTCCTCGAAGCGCTCGATCGCCGGGTCGTTCGTCCCGCCGCCGTACGCCACGCGCTGGAGACCGGGGTCGGCGTCGTGCGCACCGATCTCGCCCGGAGGGGCGACGACCGCACGCAGGTCGGCACCGTCGGGAGGATCGAACCACGCGGTGGCGCCGAGTAGCCCCGTGCCGAGCGCCGCCAGCAACGCCTCCGGGATCGGGTCGTCCGCGACCCCGACGGCGACCCCCTCGCGAACGCCGAGGTGCGTGAGGTAGTTGCCGGCCTGCCAGGCGGTCGTCAGGAAGTTGTCGTAGTCGTAGCTTCTCGTGTCCGCGCCGACCCGGCAGGCGGCGCGTTCGCTCCGGCGCTCGCGGGCGAGCAACTCGCGCAGCGTCTCCGTCGATCCCTCCGGCGTCCCCGTCACAGCGAGTTCTTGATCTTCTCGAAGAAGCCCTGATTTGCCTCGACGTTCTCGCCGCCAGCCTCGGCGAACTGCTCGAGGGCCTCCCGCTGTTCGGCGTTGAGTTCGTCGGGCGTGACGATCTGGACGTGGACGTACTGGTCGCCGCTTCCGCGCCCCCGGAGCCGCGGCATGCCCTTGCCCGAGAGCCGGAACGTCTCGCCGCTCTGGGTGCCCGCGGGGACGTCCATCTCGACGGACCCCCCCAGGGTGGGCACCTCGATGGAGTCGCCGAACACCGCCTGCGGGAAGGATATGGGTTCGACGTAGTGGATGTCGTCGCCGTCGCGCTCGAAGTCCTCGTGGTCCCGGACGGACACCTCGATCAGGAGGTCACCGTTCGGGCCCGTGCCGTCCTCGGGTGGTGCGCCCTCGCCGTCCATCCGGAGCGACTGGCCGTCCGAGATCCCCGCCGGGACGTCGATCTTGAGGGAGGTCGCCCGTGTGGTGGTGCCGTCGCCGCCACAGGTCGAACACGTCTCGGAGTACAGCTCGCCCTCGCCGCCACACCGGGGGCAGGTCGTCGTCTGCTGGACGCGACCCAGCGGCGTCTGCTGGACCCTGGTGGTCTGTCCCCGGCCGTTGCACTCCGGACAGGTCCGCGCACTGGCGTCGTCCGGGTATCCCCGGCCGCCGCAGGTGTCACATCGTTCCGGCCGCCGGACCGTCACTCGCTTCGTCGCGCCCCTGTAGGCTTCCTCGAGGTCGATCGTGAGGTTCGTCTTGAGGTCGCGGCCGCCACGCTGGCGGCGACGACCGCCGCCGCCGAAGAACTCGTCGAAGATGTCGCCGATACCGCCGCCGCCACCGCCGAACGGCCCCGCGCCGGGGCCGCCCGGCCCCCCGCGGCCGCCGGCGCCGCGGTCGTCGTCGAAGCCGCCCTGTTTCTCCGCCTGCACGAACCGGTCGTGGCCCATCTGATCGTACGCCTGGCGCTTCTCCTCGTCCGTCAACACCTCCTTGGCCTTCTGGATTCGCTTGAATTTCTCCTCGGCGTCGGGGTCGTCGGAGACGTCGGGGTGGTACTCCGAGGCTTTCTCCCGGTAGGCGCGGTTGATCTCGTCCTCGCTCGCGTCCCGGGATACCCCGAGCGCCTCGTAGAAGTCCTCGCTCATCAGTCGTCGATGGGTAATCGGTTCGGACACTTGAAACGCCCGACTCGGTCACTACCCGGCGTGGCCCGGTTCAGCCCTCCTCGGCCTCCGGCGAGCCTTCCTCGGCGCCGATATCGGCTACCCCGGATCCGGTTTCTGCACTCCCGGGGCCCGGCGCGCCCATCTCGGCGTCGACTTCGGCCACCCCGATTCCGGATTCGGCCCCTCCGGCCTCGGGTTCGGCCGGCCCCTGTTCGCGCATGGCCTGCCGGGTGAACTGCGGCTGGGCGCGGAACCCGCCGGAACTGCGGAGCGACCGGTACAGGAGAAACAGGGTGACGATCCCGAGTACGGCCGGCACGGACGCCACGAACGCCGCGTCGGGATACAGGAGCGCGGCGGCGATGATCGACGCCGCGAGGACGATACCGTACACCACCCGGCGCGCGAGCCGATCGAAGAGGTCGTTCGGATCACGGAGTTCCGCCTTGACGGTCAGATTCCCGCGGTCCGCCCGGCTCAGGACGCTGTCCAGTTTCGGCGGGATCCGCACGGAGGCGGTGGCCGCCTCCCGGAACTGGTCGCCGACCTCCTCGAACAGCTGGCGGGCGCTCTCCTCGCGGTACCCCCGCTCGGCCAGGTAGTCGGTCGCGACCGAGATGAAGTCGAAGTCCTCGTCCAAGGTGACACACACACCCTCGACGACCGTCGCGACCCGCAACACGAGCGCGAGATCCCTGGGGAGCCTGAAGGGAAACTCGTAGATCGTGTCCTCGACCTGCGAGAGGATGCGGTTGACGCGGTACTGCTCGATGTCCTCCCCGCGGGCGTCCTGAATCGCCAGCTCCATCACGTCGCCCATCGTCTCCCTGTCGGCGGTCGGGCTCAGCGTCCCCATGGCGACCAGCGTGTCGAGAATGCCGTCGATGTCCTGGTTGGCGACGGCGACGTAGAAATCGACGATGCTGTCCTGGATGTACGGCGCGACGGAGTCGGACATGCCGAAGTCATAGAAGACGATCGTCCCGTCGTCCTTGACAGCCAGGTTCCCGGGGTGGGGGTCGGCGTGGAAGACGCCGTCCTCGATGATCATCT
>CAYSJP010000028.1:0-14693 GCA_964431395.1 uncultured Halobacteriales archaeon | reverse complement strand
ACGCGTGGGCGGCGTACGTTCGGGACCCCGACGGCCGGCGCGTCGAACTCAAGATTCACTGATAATGACTGTTGTAGGTGTTTACCGGTGAGCGCCACCCCCGGTGGCAGCGCTCACCGGTAAGAGACTACAACAGTCATTATGAGCGCACGGGGGGATCGCATCACCCCTCCAGCAGATCGTCGACCGCCTCGCGGGCCGCGAGAGCGGCCTCGTCGGCGACCGCCTCAGCGTCATCGGCCTCCGGCGCGTTGAGGTACACGTCGACGTCGAGTACGCCGTCCTCGAAGCTGACGGCGACGTCGAAGTCGTCGAGATCGGATCGATCGAACCGTGAGAAAAGGACTGATTCGGCGGCCTCGACGGCCGCCCGAACGACGCGCTCGTCGGTTACCATTACCCGCCTGCGCCCGGCGGACCGCCCATGCCGCCGCCCATTCCCTGCAGGAGTTCCTGGAGCTCCTCTTGGAGTTCCTCGAACTGCTCCTGGATGCGGTTTTCCTGTTTCTCGAGGGTCTGGACGCGGATCTCGAGGTTGTCGACGCGCTCGTCTAGGTCCTCGCGAGCGGTCTCGCGCTCGGTCTGAATGAGGAGTTCGCCGACCTCCTGGTACATGGTCGCGTCGTCGTCGACGTCCTCGAGCGCCTCGAGGGCGTTCTCGGCGTCGGTCAGTTCGGCGTCGGCCTGTTGTTTCTGCGTCGCGACCTGCTGGGCCTTCTCCTGCAGATCCTGGAGTTCCTCGACTTTCTCCTGGGCTTCCGGCGGCAGTTGTCCCTGCATGCCTCAGTTCAGGACGTCCGCACTCAAAAACCCCCGCATTCGTCACACGTCGCGTCCGGACGCCCGCCCGGAATCGCCTACCGCGGGTTTTTTTATGATTGACTTCCAGGGTCTGTCCTATGGGTAATTCGAATAATGATGATGGTATCGACAGTCGAGCCGATGACGCGACCCCGGCGGGGGCTCGCAGGCGCTTTCTGAAGGGGGTCGGCGCGCTCGGCGCGGCCGGAATGGCCGGCTGTCTGGGCGACGACGGCGAGGGCGACACCCCGACGGCCACGGAGGACGAGACGTCGACTACAACCGACGAAACCGACACGGAGACGACGACCGAACCGCCGGAGACAACGACGACGACGCCGACGGAATCGCCGCCGGACGCCAACAACGCGATCCTGGTGGTGTCGGTGACCAAGGGGTTCCGGCACAACTCCATCGAGAACGGAAACGAGGTGTTGGAGTCGATCGTCGACGAGATCGGCGCCGACATGGGCGTCGACGATTTCACGCTGGATGTCGTCGACGCGAACACCGACGACGAGACGGCCTACCCCGAGGACGTCCAGTCGGAGTTTCCCTCGACGGTCGAGGGGTTCCGGGAGTACGACGCGGTGGTGTTCCAGAACACGACCGGCGAGATCTTCGAGCCCGAAGAACAACAGCCCGCCTTCCGGGAGTACATCGAGACCGGCGGCGGGTGGATGGGCATCCACGCTGGCGCGGACACCCACGAGCAGTGGGACTGGTTCGAGGACATGGCCGGCGCCTGGTTCGCGGGCCACCCAGCAGTACAGGAGGCGGAGATCCACGTCACCGACCGGAGCCACCCCGCGACCGAGCACCTGCCGGCACGGTGGACCCGCACCGACGAGTGGTACGACTACTCCCGCAACCCCCGCGGTCACGCCCACGTGCTGGCCACGCTGGACGAGCGTACCTACGACGGCGCCGGCATGGACGGGGGGTTCGGCCGCGATCACCCCATCGCGTGGTGCAACGACATCGGCCAGGGCCGGTCGTTCTACACCGGCGGGGGCCACACCGCCTCGGCGTTCGACGAGGAGGACTTCCAGCAACACCTCAAGGGCGGCCTGATGTGGGCCGCCGGCTACGTCGGCGGTGACGCCAACGGCACCGTCTGGGAGAACTACGAGGAGGAGACGATCGTCGAGGGGGCCAACGGCCCCATGAAGATGGATATCTCCGAGGACGGACGGCTGTTTTACGTGGAGCGTGGCGGCGAGGTGTACGCGGTCGACCTCGACACGGGCGAACAGCTCAACGTCCTGAGCCTGGACGTGTACACCGGCCAGGAGGACGGTCTCGTGGGGATCGCACTGGATCCCGACTTCACCGAGAACGGCTACCTGTACGTGTGTTACTCACCCAGCGACCCGCCCGACGACATCGAGACCGGCGTCAACCACCTCGGCAGCGACATGGGCGTCAACCGCATCTCCCGGTTCACGCTCGCGCCCAATCGGGCCACGATCAATCCCGCCACGGAACAGCAGATCCTGGACGTGGTGGTCCAGCGCAGCACCTGCTGTCACGCAGGCGGTGACCTGGAGTTCGACACCCAGGGCAACCTGTACCTGGTGACCGGTGACGACACCAATCCCTTCGAGTCCAGCAGTCGCACCCCGATCGACGAACGCGACGGCCGCGAACCCTTCGACGCTCAGCGCTCCTCGGCCAACACTGCCGACCTGCGTGGGTCGGCCATCCGCATCAGCCCCAACGAGGACGGCTCCTACGACGTCCCCGACGGCAACCTCATCGACACCATCGACGGTGCCTCCGAGGAGGAAGTGTACCCCGAGCTGTACGCCATCGGCTTCCGGAACCCGTTCACCGCGGCGGTCGATCCCGAGAGCGACGTCCTGTACCTCGCCGATTACGGCCCCGACGCTGGCGGGTGGGGCAACCGGGGTCCGATGGGCACCGTTGAGTACGCCCGCGTCGACGAACCCGGGTTCTACGGCTGGCCGTACTTCACCGGCCACGCCGTCCCCTACCGGCACTACGACTTCGACACGGGCGACACCGGCCGGATCTTCGATCCGGACAGCCCGACGAACGACTCGGTGAACAACTCCGGACTCGAGGAGTTGCCCCCCACACAGGGCTCGTTCGTGATGAGTCCCTACAACTGGGGCGGGTACATGAACTACCCCGACGAGTTCGAGGAGTACGTGCCCTACTCGAGCGTCGAGGAGGTGCCGTTCCCGCAGGTCACCGGCGGCGCACCCATGCTCGGCACCGTCTTCCGGGACAGCGAGGAGTACTCCTACCAGGCGCTGCCGGCGTCCTACGACGGGAAGGTGTTCATGATGGAGTACGGCTCCAACTGGGTGAAGTACGCCACCGTCGACGACGAGGGCGAGGCGCTGGAGGTCGATCCCTTCCTGCCCGATCGGGGCTTCTCCAGTCCCTTCGACATGGCCGTGGGCCCCGACGGCGCCCTCTACGTCATGGAGCGCGGCGGCGGCAGTATCACGCGGTTCGCGCTCAGTTCGTCGGTGCTCCCGGTCGGCCTGTCGGTCGAGGGACTGAGCGGCGAGATCCGCCTGACGACCGACCAGGAGATCGACATCACCGCGACCATCACCAACGGCAGCTCCGCGGCCATCGACGGCGTCGAGCTCTCCCTCGAGCCGAGCAGCGACGAAATCGGGGTCAGCGACGGCAGCAACACCTCCATCGGGTCGCTGGACGGCGGCGCCTCCGAGACCGCCGAGTGGACGGTGACGCTACCCGGCGATCTCGAAAGCGGCGACTACAGCATCGAGGCGGTCGCGACATACACCAGCAACGGCTCCGAGTTCGAGGTCACGAGCGCGCTCACCTTCGCGATCGCCGGATAGGAAACGACCCGATTTCGCCGATCCGCCGGTCACTACTCCCGTCCGTCGCGTCGCCGCCTTCGCTCCCTTTCGTGCAGGCCCCGATCACCGGCAGTCGAACCGCTCACCTACCGTGGCGGTCGTTTCGGCGACGGACAGGAGTGACAGCCACGTGTTGCTCGCGGCGCGGAGCGCGACGAGGTCGGCCGCGCCGACCGTGATCGTCAACTCGAGGCCATCGCGGTCCAGCGCGGTCCGGGAGCGGTCGTCGTCGATCTCGCTGACCTCCTGTCGGAGGCTGCGCTCGACGGTCCGTGCCGTGGCGGAATCGTCGTAGGTCGCCGTCAGCGTCAGGTCGTGTGGAAACGAACGGTGCGGAGAAGAGCCCATGGCGGAACGCCAAAACCGGGTCGTGGCGTTACGCGACGTCGATCGTCTTGACGTCGCTGCTTCGTTCCTTCAGGAGGATGCGGTGGCCACAGTACGGACAGCGCACGCCGCTGTACTCGTCGAGTTCGACGTCGCGCTTGCACCGCGAGCACTTGTAGCTCACTCCTCGCCCTCCTCCCCCTCCGAGAGGGCGGCCGTGATCGAGCGCTCGGCGGCGCGGCCGCCGGGCGTCTCGGGACGGTAGGCGCCGCCGGCGAAGGTATGGTCACAGCGGCTGCACTCCCAGATCCCGGTCCCGGACCGGGAGACGCGGTCCGCGCCACAGTCGGGGCAGGTGTGATCGGCGTTCGTGTCCGCCTCGATCTCGGCGACCCGTCGACGCGAAACCCGGCCGTAGCGCGGTCCGAACCGCCCCGCGCTTCCGGTTTCTCGACCGTCTTTTGACATACGTTTCGGTAGCGCGTTCGCTTTCATAAACCCTTCGTACTGCCAGTCACCGTGGCTTTCGGACACACGCTCGAAGTGATCCGGAGGCTACTCCCGGTTCGGATGGGAAAACACTTGTGGGTGCTTCCCTCACGTGACGGTGATGTCGCGTCGCGTAACTCGACGGCGGGCCCTGCTGGCCATGGCCGCGACGGTCGGTGCCGGCTGTGGTGCCCCCGTTCCGTCGACCTCCGAGAAGTCCCCGACCCGGAGTCCGACCCGGACGTCCGACACCCCGACGCCGGGGTCGACGGATCCCGGGGAGTGGACGGCCCCCACCGATGCGCCGACGCGGTCGGTGACGGCGAACGTTCTCGTCGAGAACCTCGAAGTGCCGTGGGACGTCTCCGTCGCCCCCGACGGTGATCTGTTCGTGACCGAGCGCGTGGGCCGGATAACCCGGTTTTCCGCCGGCGACCTCGAGGAGGTGTTCGCACCCGAGGACGCCATCGACGCCGGGTCGGTCGAACCCGGGAACACCGACCGGCCGTGGTGGGTCGCCGGCGGCGAGGGCGGCACGCTGGGCGTCGCCGTCCACCCCGCGTACCCCGATCCCCGGGAACTGTTCGTCTACTACACGACCGAGAACGACGGCGACCGGATCAACCGCGTCTCGCGGTTCGACCTGGACGCCGAGGACCCGGGGGCCTCCGAGGAGGTCGTGATCGACGGGATCCCGGGCTTCCGGGTCCACAACGGCGGCCGCATCACGATCGGTCCCGACGGCGCTCTCTGGGTGACCACCGGCTCGGCGGCCTTCGACAAGGACGAGGCGAGCGACCTCGCCGCCGACCCCGGGTCGCTGGCGGGGAAGGTGTTGCGCGTCACGCCCGACGGCGACCCCGCCCCGGACAACCCCGACCTCGGTGCCGACGCCGACCCGCGGGTGTTCACCTACGGCCACCGCAACCCCCAGGGGATCGTCCGGCTGCCCGACGGGACGCCGGTGACGAACGAGCACGGCCCGACCGGCTACGACGAGGTGAACCGGCTCGTCGCCGGCGCCGACTACGGCTGGCCCGACAAGGAGGTCCGGACGAACCCCGCGACGTACGCGGACGACCCGGACCTCCATCCGCCGCTCGCGACCTCCGGAAGCTCCACGTGGGCGCCCTCCGGCAGCCTGTTTTACACCGGCGACGCGGTGCCCTCCTGGCAGAACCGGATGCTGATCGGCGGGCTCATCAGCCAGCAGCTCCTGGTGATGACGCTGACGCCGGAGGGCGGGGACCCCCCGCCGGCGGAGTGGGGGTCCCGGATCGACGACGACTGGACGGACCCGGCGTTCACCGCGACCGCCCACCCCGTGCTTTCGGACGAACTCGGCCGGATCCGCCACGTCGAGCAGGGTCACGACGGGGAGCTGTACGCCGTCACCTCGAACCGTGACGGGCGCGCGAGCGAACCCTTCCCCCGCGAACGGGACGACGTTCTCGTCACGCTACGACCGGAGTAACCATGGACAGAATAGCCACCATCGGCGCGGTCGCAGTCGTACTGGTCGTCGGAGTTGCGGGAACCGTGGGTGCGCTCGGGCTCACGCCGGGCGGGCCCGCGAGCCAGCACGCCGACGGGCCGAACCCCTGTGTCGGCACGATAACGGAGGAGCCGGACAACGCGACGCTCCTGTCGGTCCAGGGCGCTCGCGGCGGCGACAAGACCGACGCCATGATCGCCGGGTTCCGGCCGAACGGCTCGGTCATCGGCGTCCACAACGCCGACGCGAACGGTCGCTGGTGGGGGTACGACGTCGACCCGCTCGCGAGCGGTAATCTTCTCTTCTCGAGCACGGAGCCGGGCGTCTCGGTCGTCGAGATCCTGGACCCGACGACCGGCGAGCACGAGTCGGAGTGGACGTTCAACGGGTCGGAGTACGGCGGATCGGAGTACCCGCCCATCGGGGACTCCCACGACGCCGACCTGATCAACGGCGACGAGCTGGTGATGAACAACATGCCCCGTGACGGCAACGACAGCGTGGTGGTGTACAACCTCACCCGCGGGGAGGTCGTCTGGGAGTACCGCTTCGCCGACCATCCCGAGGCGTTCCCCAAGGACGGCGGCGGCGAGTTCGGCGGCGACTGGACCCACAACAACGACGTCCAGAAGATCAGCGAGGGCGTGTTCATGGTGTCGGTGCGCAACTACGACCAGGTCGTCGCGATCAACCGCTCGACGAAGGAGGTCGAGTGGCGTCTCGGCGAGGACGACAACGCCGACATCCTCGACGAGCAACACAACCCCGACTACTTCGAGAGCGAGGAGGGCCGGTCGACACTGCTGGTCGCCGACAGTCTCAACGACCGCGTCGTCGAGTACGGCTGGACTGCCGAGGGCTGGGAACGGACCTGGGTGTTGCGCGGCGGCGGCCTCAACGAGCCCCGTGACGCCGACCGGCTGCCAAACGGGAACACGCTAGTCGTCGACCGCCACGGCCACCGGCTGATCGAGGTCACGCCCGGTGGCGAGGTGGTCTGGGAGACGTACGCCCCCTGGCAGCCCTACGACGCCGAGCGCGTCGGCACCGGTGACGAGTCCTCGGGCCCGACGATGGCCGAACTCGGCGAGACCGGCACCCACGAGATGACCGGCAGCCGGGGCGTCGACGAGGGCCAGACGGAGGCGTGTTACGAGTACCTCACCTCCGAGGAGCGGGCCGACCAGCTCCTGACGGACGACGCGGCGCTCCAGGGGACCACGCCACCCGCCGACGGCGCCGGCCCGGACGCCGGAACGGACGCGGACGGCAACGAGACCGACGACACGGCGGATCCGAGCGACGGCGGCGTCGTGACGGAGTCGCCGCCGCTCTCCCTGCCGGTCTGGGTGGCGGTCGTCGCGGTGCTGGCCGCGGCCGGCCTCCTCGCGCTACGCCGGGAGTGATCGGGAGTCCGCCGAAACAGGTTCCGTTCCCGGCGAGGTTCGGTCCGTGGTGGGGCTCGGTTTCTCGATAAGGCCCGGTCCGCAGTCGTTCCGCGGGCGGCCCGGACGTTCACCCCGAGAGACGTCCGGTTCCTGCCGGGAGGCGCCTACTCGATGTCGATCTGCGTGCCGCCGTCGGCGTCGCGTTTCGCGAGCGTGACGGTGAGAACGCCGTTCGAGAACGACGCGGAGACGCCGTCCTCGTCGATCGGTTCGGGCAGGCGTGCCGACCGGCTGACGGACTCGTGGCGGCGCTCCTTCCGGATGTACTCGCCTTCCTCGGACTCGGTGTGCCTCTCGTGTTCGGCCTCGATCCTGAGGGTGTCGTCCGCGAGCGTCACCTCGATGTCGTCCTTCTCGTACCCCGGGAGGTCGGCGACGACGACGAACTCACCGTCACCGTCGCGGATGTCGAGGTTGATCGATCCCATCGCTCCGAACGGGTCGGCGTCGAACTCCGGTTCCATCCGCTCGATGAACTCCTCGATCGACTCGAAGGGGTTGTTGGCTCGCATACCTCTTTCTACGCGTTCCAGCGATTTAAATATGTCACTTCCGGGACAACGCGTCACCACCGCCTTCACCGCGCGCGAATGATCGAACTCCGCTCCCGGTCGACCCCCGGCCATCGGTCGGATAACCGCCCTCGAGCGAGCGCGACATCGAGCGGTTTCCCGTCCCGGGTAGCCGCTAACCGGCGGGAACGGCCGTAAGACGGCACCACGCGACCCGGTTCACCCTAACTATTATTACACGTCCACGAAAGTAAGTAGTGGGACGTTACCAGTGCGTGTGACCATACCGTGGTGGATCGGTCGGGATCGTATGGTCGATGACTCCCGTCCGTCGGAGTCGATTCCCGGTCGGACCCCACGCGTCCGGTCGTCGTCGACAGTCGACTCACGGGGGGCCGCCGTCCACCCGCCGGGGACTGTCGACCGTCGACCGACCGACCGGCGGACGCGTCCCGAACAGGGAGTCCAGCATGAATGACGACACGGATATCCGGGAGCGGCTTGATGAACTCGAATCACTCGTAGAACGACAACAGGAAACGATCGAGACACAGCGCGACCGTATCGACGAACTGGAGCCCGGCGCGGCGGAGGAGTCCGCCGACGCCGGTGGCGGCGAGGACGCGTCGGGGGGCGGCCGGAGCCTGCTTCCCCTGACCCGCCGGGAACTGCTCGGCATCACGGGAACCTCCCTCACGGGCGGGCTCGCGGGCTGTCCCGCCGAACCCCCGGATCTGGGGAGCGGACCGCCCGATGCCGAGGAGCCGCCCGGCGACGGGCCCGGTGGCGGGGAGTCCCCGGCGGTCAAGTGGGTCAAGTCTGATCCCGAGGATCTGTTGGCCCCGGTCTCGCCGTACGCCGGGATCGACGTGGCCGACGTGCGGACCGAGAGCCTCGGCGGGAGCCTCACCGGCGGCACCGAGATCACCAGCCTCACTGGCAGGGGGCTGTCGGTCACGAGCGGCTCCCTGGGCGTTAGCGCCGGCGATGAGATCCGCGACACGTTCGAAAACAGGGAGGAGTACGACCCCGCCGCGGGCACGAAGTTCCTCGCGACCGACACCGGCGACGTGTTCTTCGGGGACGGCGAGGAGTGGCAGTCGGCGTTCGTCCTCGGGCGGACCACCCCGGGTAGCCTGGTGTTCGGGCCGCGCAACTCCGCCGGGCACGTGACGGATGGATTCGTTGGCGGCGGATCCGGGAACGATGTCGAGGGCGGGCTGGCAGTCGTGTCGGGCGGGGACGGAAACACCGCCAGCGGCCGGTGGGCCACCGTCAGCGGCGGGCGGGCAAACAGGGCTCGCTCCATCAAGGCAACCGTGTCGGGCGGTGGTGGCAACACGGCGAGCGGCACCGCCGCAGCCGTCGGCGGCGGCGACGACAACGCCGCGGTCGGCGATCGCGCGACGGTCGCCGGCGGGACCGGCAACACGGCCAACGGCGACTGGGCGACCCTCGCCGGCGGACGTCGGAACACGGCCAGCGGCGTGGAGGGCACCGTTTCCGGCGGAGCGAACAACGCGGCCCGGGGGCGGAACGCGGCCGTCGGTGGCGGAGCGAACAACACCGCGCTCGGGGATGGAGCGACGGTCGGGGGCGGGACCGGCAACGACGCCGACGGTGCTGCGGCGACGGTCGGGGGCGGGACCGCCAACGCGTCCCGGGGGATGCGAACGACGGTCGGTGGCGGCGAAAAAAACGCCGCCGCCGGGAACCGGAGTACCGTTTCCGGCGGCGTGAACAACGCGGCTGGAGGGGGATCGGCGACCGTGGCCGGCGGCGCGGACAACGCCGCGCCGGGCGACGACGCGACGGTCGGTGGCGGGACCGGCAACGCCGCAAAGGGGACCGCATCCTCCGTCGGTGGCGGGACCGGCAACGCCGCCGATGCCGAGCGAGCGACCGTGGCCGGTGGCGCGGGAAACGCCGCCGGCGGGGAGGAGGCGTTCCTCGGCGGCGGCGCTAACAACGCGGCGAGCGGGAGCCGCTCGGTTCTGGGCGGCGGCACCGGAAACCGGACCCGAGCCCTCCGGACGACCGTCGCGGGCGGCGCGAAAAACACCGCAGCCGGGACTGCATCCACCGTTTCCGGCGGTGCGGACAACGTCGCTGGCGGTGAGCGCTCGACGGTCGCGGGCGGCGCCGACAACGCCGCGGCCGGAACGGACAGCGCGGTCGGCGGCGGCACCGGCAACGCCACGAACGGACCGGCCGCAACCCTGAGTGGCGGCGTCGACAACACCGCTGACGGCGCGGAGTCGACCGTCGGCGGCGGCACCGGCAACGCGGCGAGTGCCGACGGGTCGACCGTCGCCGGCGGGCGTACCAACACGGCCGACGGCCCGGACGCCGCCGTGGGCGGCGGGTCGGCCAACGCCGCGAGCGGAATCCACGCGGCGGTCGCCGGCGGCACCGACAACGAGGCCCGCGGCACACAGGCGGCGGTCGCCGGCGGCACGAACAACACCGCGAGCGGGAACCGCTCGACCGTCTCCGGCGGCGGCGACAACACGGCTACCGGCCCCTCGACCGCGGTCGGCGGCGGGGTCGGAAACGCCGCTCGCGGGCAGGCGGCGACCCTGAGCGGCGGCACCGGTAACGTCGCCGACGGCGAGTCCGCGAGCGTCGGCGGCGGGGCGAACAACTCGGCCGCCGGTGATCGGTCGACGGTGGCTGGCGGCGCGGACAACGACGCCGGCGCCTCCGGAGCCACCCTGGGCGGCGGAATCCGCAACACTGCCCAGGGGATGCACGCCACCGTTAGCGGCGGACGCGCCAACGGGGCCCGAGGCTCGCGCGCGACCGTCGGTGGTGGCACCGACAACACGGCTCCCGGGAACCGCTCGACCGTCTCCGGCGGCGGCGACAACGCGGCCGTCGGGAACCGTTCGGCGGTCGGCGGCGGCGTCCACAACGCGGCCCGCGGCAAGACAGCCACCGTTTCCGGCGGAGCGGGCAATGCTGCGACCGCCCCGGAGGCGACAGTCGCCGGTGGCGCCGAAAACGTCGCCGAGGGCAACATGACGGCGGTCGCTGGCGGCGCCCGCAACGCCGCGGAGGGCGAGAAGTCATCCGTCGGCGGCGGCGCCGACAACACCACGGCTGGAACTGCGGCAACGGTCGCTGGCGGGACCGGTAACGCGGCCCGGGGGATGCGAACGACGGTGAGTGGCGGTGCCGACAACGCCGCCGCCGGAAACCGGACCACCGTCGGCGGCGGGGTGAACAACGCGGCCGTCGGGGGCTCCGCCACCGTCGCTGGCGGGGCCGGCAACGTCGCGAACGGCGACGACGCGACCGTCGCCGGCGGAACGAACAACGCCGCCAGCGGGACCGCGTCGTCCGTCAGTGGCGGGACCGGCAACGCCGCGGACGCCGAAGGAGCGACCGTGGGCGGCGGCACGGAGAACACCGCCGACGGGGAGGAGGCCTTCCTCGGTGGCGGCTCGAACAACGTGGCGAACGGTAGCCGTTCGTTCCTCGGCGGCGGTTCGAGCAACCGGGCACACTCCCGCCGGACGACCGTGGCGGGTGGCGCAAAAAACACCGCTGCCGGGGCCGCGTCGGCGATCGGCGGCGGGGTCAACAACACCGCCGGCGGAGCGCGATCGACCGTCTCCGGCGGGACCGGAAACGCGGCGGACGGAACCGAGTCGGCCGTGGGCGGCGGCACCGACAACGAGGCCAGCGCCCCCGGGTCGACGGTCGCCGGTGGCATCGAAAACGCCGCCGACGCGCAGACGGCGACGGTCGCCGGCGGGACGAAAAACGCAGCCAGCGGCGACCGGAGCACCGTCTCGGGTGGTGCGAGCAACACAGCCAGCGGCGGACAGTCAGTCGTCGGCGGCGGCACCGTAAACACGGCTCGCGGTACCCGGACGGTCGTCGGCGGCGGCGCGGAGAACGCTGCCTCCGGGACGGGAAGCGCCGTCGCCGGCGGGATCGGGAACGCCGCGAACGGGGACCGATCGACGGTCACCGGTGGCGCGGACAACGTTGCGAGTGGAACGGAAAGCACGGTCGGCGGCGGCACCGGCAACGCGGCGAACGCGCCGGCCGCCACCCTGGGCGGCGGCGTCGACAACACCGCCGACGGCGCGGAGTCGACCGTCGGCGGCGGCACCGGCAACGCGGCGAGTGCCGACGGGTCGACCGTCGCCGGCGGGCGTACCAACACGGCCGACGGCCCGGACGCCGCCGTGGGCGGCGGGTCGGCCAACGCCGCGAGCGGAATCCACGCGGCGGTCGCCGGCGGCACCGACAACGAGGCCCGCGGCACACAGGCGGCGGTCGCCGGCGGCACGAACAACACCGCGAGCGGGAACCGCTCGACCGTCTCCGGCGGCGGCGACAACACGGCTACCGGCCCCTCGACCGCGGTCGGCGGCGGGGTCGGAAACGCCGCTCGCGGGCAGGCGGCGACCCTGAGCGGCGGCACCGGTAACGTCGCCGACGGCGAGTCCGCGAGCGTCGGCGGCGGGGCGAACAACGCGGCCGACAGCAACCACTCGACGGTCGCGGGCGGCTCGGACAACGACGCCGGCGCCCCGGGAGCCGCCCTGGGCGGCGGCACCGGCAACGCCGCCAGCGGCGCCCACGCGACGGTCAGTGGCGGTCGAGCCAACGCGGCCCGCGGCATGCGGACGGTCGTCGGCGGCGGCGCCGACAACGCCGCTCGCGGGAACCGTTCCACCGTCAGCGGCGGGGCGAACAACGAGGCGGCTGGCGCTGACACGACCGTCGCCGGCGGCACGGGTAACGACGCCCTCGGTGCGGAGTCGACCGTCGCCGGCGGGGCGGCCAACGCCGCGAACGGCACCGCGGCAGCGGTCAGTGGCGGCACCGAGAACGCCGCCGAGGGCGATCGTTCGACGGTCGGTGGTGGGTCCGGGAACGGCGCAACCAGCCAGGCTGCGACCGTGTCCGGCGGCACGGAGAACGAGGCGAGCGGACCCTCGGCCGCCGTCGGCGGCGGTCACGGCAACAGGGCACGCGGGGCCCGGGCGACGGTCGCGGGCGGTCGGGGGAACACCGCCAGTTCTGCCGGTGCTGCCGTCGGCGGTGGCGAGAACAACGCGGCCCTCGCGGAGCGGTCGACCGTCGCCGGCGGGGACGACAACACGGCAAGCGGCGTCCTCGCCTCCGTCGGCGGCGGGATCCACAACACCGCCAGCGGACTCACCGCGACCGTCCTCGGCGGCGCCGCGAACGTGGCCGACGGCGACTACTCCCTCGCGGCGGGCCGGCTGGCCGACACCGCAGGCTACGACGGGGCGGTCGTTCTGGGAGACTCCACGGACGAGGGAATCCAAGCGCAGGCGAGCGACGAGGTCCGCTCCCAGATGCCGGTGTACGCCCCCTCGTTCCACACCACGAGCGCCCGCGCGGCGAAGCAGGCCGTCGAACCGGTCGATCCCGGGACCGTCCTCGATGAAGTCGCCTCGCTGTCGGTCAGCACGTGGGAGCTGTCCCACGGCGACGGCGGGCGCCACATGGGGCCGATGGCGGGGGAGTTCCAGGACGCCTTCGACCTCGGCGAGGCGGACGGGTCCATCGCCACGGTCGACGCCGACGGCGTCGCGCTCGCGGCGATCCGGGGCGCTGCCGAACGTCTCGACGGTGCCGACGATCGAATCGCGGCGCTGGAGGCCGAAAACGAGGCGCTTCGGGAGCGCCTCGAACTCCTGGAAGAACGCCTCGCGGAGCGCGGTATCGGTGAGACGGACCACAACAGCCAGCCAACCGACGACACGGACCTGCACAGCCAGCCAACCGATACGGAACGGACGACCGACAACAACACGGAGCAGACGGACGATCACAACAAACGGAGATCATAACAATGGTAGACAGACGCGGCCCGGTCAGATCGAACCGATTCTCAGTCGACCTCGAGCTCGATGGCACCCAGATCAGTGGGTGGCAACGCGTCGACCTCCCCGCCGGAGAGGTCAGGGAGGTCAACTACAGGCAAGGAGACGAACCAAGTCAGGAGAGGTCCCTCACCGGGGCCAGCACCGAGTATGGCGACCTCATCCTGGAGCGCGGCGTCGAGCCGGAGGGTGAGATGCCGATAACGGGGGACAGTCTGGCGGGGACTGCCCTCTACAACTGGTGGGAGAAGATCAGGCTCGGAATGGTAGACGCCAATCGAAAGGACATCAAGGTGACCATCATGAACGAGCAGGGCGAAGCAATCGTCGGCTACCTGTTCCATCACGCGTGGCCGAAGCGGTACGAGCCGCCGACGCTGGACGCGGGCGCCTCGAACGTCGCCACCGAAACGCTCGTGCTCACCTACCACTGGATGGAGCGTGCGGATCCGTAGAACTCGCGGCTGACCCCACTTTCTCCGTCATCGAACTCCCGAGAAAAGTCCCGATCATAATGACTCGTGTAGCGTTTAACCGCTCCGACCGCCCGCGTCGGGCGGTCGATACGGTAATTGCCTACACTAGTCATTATCAGACCACGTGCTCGACGTCGTAGGAGCCGAGCCGGCGCACCCAGCCGTCCGCGGCGACGATGCCCTCGACTTCCTCTAGCGCCGCCTTCGTGCGCTCCTCGTAGAGCCCGGCCTCGAAGTCGAGGTGAAAGAGGTAATCGCCCAGCCGGGTGCCGCTGGGCCGGGACTCGATGCGCGAGAGGTTGATGTCGCGATCAGCGAACGCCTCGAGCAGTTCGAGTAACAGCCCGGGATAGTCCGTGCTGGGGTAGACGATGGCGGTCGACTTGCCGCCGGCCTCCGAGCGCT
>CAYSJP010000027.1:0-14709 GCA_964431395.1 uncultured Halobacteriales archaeon | reverse complement strand
AACCAAACTGGGGACGGCGGAGGCGCACCCGTAGGCGTGCGCTTGAATCGCGGGATGCTGAACGCGAACGGAGAGTATGAACCTCCTGCCGGGGATTCCGGCCAGAGCGGGAGTCCACGCGAAAGCCCCACCCTCAACGAAGCGAACGGCGAAGCCGTGAGCGAGTAGGGTGGGGTAGTTTACACCGACACCCACTCGCCGCGGTCGTCGCTCTCGTCGACGGCTTCGAGAATCTCCTGGACGCGCAGTCCGTCCTGGAAGCTGGGGTGGAACTCCTCGCCCTCGGCCACCGCCGACAGGAACTCGTAGTTCTCGTGGACGAAGAGGTGTTCCCAGCCGATGACGTGGCCCGGCGGCCACCAGTGATCGTAGTAGGGGTCGTCCGGATCGGTCACGAGGGTCGTCTCGAACCCGCGGTTGCCTTCGAGATTGACTTCGAGTTCGTTGAGCCGCTCGAGCGAGAACCGGAGCGCACCCTCCGAGCCGTACACCGCGATCGAGTGGTCGTTCTTGTGTCCCTCGGTGAACCGCGAGGCCTCGAAGGTACCCATCGCGCCGTTCTCGAACTCGACCTGCGCGGAGTAGGCGTCGTCGACGGTGACCGGGCGGGTCTCGCGAGACTCGCTGCCCTCGGCGTCGAGGCCGCCGCCGCCCTCACCGGGGACGGGCCGCTCCTCGACGAACGTCTTCAGGTGGCCGCTGATCCGGTCGAACCCGCCTACTTGATCGGCCACGAGGAACCTGGCGAGGTCGAAGGTGTGCGCGCCCAGGTCGCCCAGGGCACCGCTGCCCGCGACCTCCTCGTCGTTTCGCCAGCTCCATGGTGCCTCCGGATCGACCAGCCAGTCCTGGAGGTAGCGCCCGCGGACCTGGTGGATCTCGCCGAGTTCGCCGTCCCGGATGAGTTCGCGGGCGTACTGGATGGCCGGGCTGAACCGGTAGTTGAACGCGTTCCCCGCGACGGCGTCGCTGTTCTCGGCCGCCTCGGCCATCTCCTCTGCCTCCTCGAGGGTGGGTGCGAGGGGCTTTTCACACATCACGTTGACGCCACGGTTCAGCGCCTCGATGGAAGGTTCGGGGTGGACGTCGTTCGGCGTCAGGTTGTACAGGACGTCGATCTCGTCGAGAACGGACTCCCAGTCGGTCGCCCAGTTCGCGAAGCCGAACTGGTCGGCCGCCTCCTTGACTGCGTCCTCGCTCCGGCCGACGATGACGTGGCGCTCGACGTCCGGCGCGTCCGGGAAGAACATCGAGAGCTTGTTGAGAGCGTTGCTGTGTGCCTTTCCCATGAACGCGTAGCCGATGAATCCTGCTTTGAGTGTCATAGTTTCTGTTTCCGTTGTGATGGGCTGTCGTCAGGCACGGGCCACGACCCGACACCGACTTCACGTCACCCGGTAACCCGTCCGGCTGCCGTGGACTCTCCCGGTCGTCTCCGGCCCGTCCACACGGTCGGTAGGTCTCACCAATCCGATATAATTCTTGGTGTTTCGCGCGGCCTCTTGGCGCGAGGTATTCGTGTGGGTCCGCGCGGGAAGATCCGGCACGGTACGGTCAGGCGTGTGATGCGATGCCCCCGTCGGCGGTCGAGTCGATCCCGTCGATCCGGACGAACACGAACTCACAGTCCGGACACTGCCACTTCGTCTTCTCCCCGAGGTGGAGGCAGGTGCTCGCGATCCGCCAGAACGTCCGTTCCTCGCCACAGTCGGGGCAGTAGTGGTCGAGTTCCATCGCCATGTAGGGCTCTGGACCCCCCGGGCAATTCAAGATTCTGATCGCTCCCGGTGGTGATCAGGCACCCCCCGGGCCCCCGGCCGTCCTCCGGAAGCGTATTTACGCATCCGGGTCGAACGCGAGGCATGGGAATCACGCTGTACGCGCTCGATGGCTGTCCGTACTGTGAGAAGGTCCACGACGCCCTGGTGGACGCCGGAGTCGACTACGAGACGACCTGGGTCGAGGGGCTGCACTCGACCCGGGACGAGGTGAAACGCGTCAGTGGCCAGCGCGGCGTGCCGGTCCTCGTGGACGACGACCGGGGCGTGACGATGGCCGAGAGCGACCGCATCCTCGCGTACGTCGACCGGACGCTCGCATGACGATCTACACCGGCCGGGGCGACGAGGGCAAGACCGACCTCAGGGACATGACGCGGGTCTCGAAGACCAACGCCCGGATCGAGGCCTACGGGACCGTCGACGAGCTCAACGCTCTGATCGGAACCACCCACCCCACCGGCCACGACGACCTGGACGAGTACCTCCGGGCGATCCAGAACCACCTCCACGTCGTCCAGGCGGACTTCGCGAACCCCGATCCCGGCACCGAGGACCCCCAAGTCGGGGCGGAACACGCCGACCAGTTGGAGGAGTGGATCGACGCCTGCGACGAGGAGCTCGACCCCCTGGAGTCGTTCATTCTTCCCGGCGGGGGCGAGACGGGCGCGACGCTCCACCACGCCCGAGCGGTCTGCCGACGGGCCGAGCGCCGGGCGGTGGCGCTGGGCCAGGCCGAGGAGGTCAACGGCGAGGCGATCCGGTACATCAACCGGCTCTCGGACGCGCTGTTCACCTTCGCCCGGCTGGCGAACGCCCGCGACGGCGCCCCCGAGGAGAACCCGACCTACTGACACCGACGCTCGTGGACCCCCCGAGATACCGATACCGGCGGTCCCGGGAGCCTCCGACCCACTGACGCCGACGGTCCCGGGACCCACGTTCTGTCCTCCCGATGAACACAAGACATATGTCCGTTCGAGACCTACCGGCATGTATGAACAAGCACTTCGAAGACACCCGGTACTACCTGAAGCGAGCGGCGGAGACTGCAAAGCGTGGCGTGGCCGAGGAACTCGAACCGGTCCGCGAACGCGTCCAGGAGATCACCGGCGGTGAGGAGAAGGAGCCCGAGCCGGGCCGTATCGACGCGGTCAGGCAGGACCTCACGGAGCTGGAGGCGAAGGCCGAGGGCGAAGCGAAGGCGGCGATCGCCGACGCCCGCGAGAAACTCGCGGCCTACCGCGAGTCCTGATATAGAGATGTTCGAAAGCGGTTACAAGATCAACCGCACGACGTACTGCGGTCGATCCTGTAATGACTTTCGAACATCCCTATACTGATCCCGCCGGCCGTTCTCAGGGTGCCGTTCGCCGTCGTGGACCGGTGTCCAGCTCCGTGGAGCGCCGGACGGTTTCGCGCGCCAAGACAACGCTTAAGAGCAACGACCGGGAAGCCGATAGTACGGGTCGGTGGTCTAGACCGGTTATGACGGCTCCTTCACACGGAGCAGGTCGCAGGTTCAATTCCTGCCCGACCCATTCCGGCGCGAACGATTCCGTGAGCGTCGACTGGCCGGCGCGGATCCGTTGCTCGGGAGTCCGGCACGCGCCGTGTGGATCACTCGGTGGCGGAACCGTCGTCGCCGGACTCCGGACGAACGCTGAACGTCCGCATCATGTCGTAATCCTCGTGTTCGAGCATGTGGCAGTGCCACATGTACTCGCCCGTCTGATCGTTGAACAATCCCTCGTACTCTCCGAAGTGGACGATCAGATGGACGACCTCGCCGGGATCGACGGTGACGACGTCCTTCCATCCGAGTTCGTACGGTTCGGGTGGCTCGAGCGCGTCCACGTCGATTTCGTCCTCGTCCGGGTCGTAACTCCCGCCCGGCTGCCGTCCGAGGACCTGAAAGTGGACGAGGTGGAGGTGGACCGGGTGGGAAATCGCGGTGAAGTTCGCGACGCTCCAGATTTCGGTGTCACCCAGGACGGGTTTTTCGGTGATGGGTTCGGTGAGTTTCTTTCCGGCCGGCTCCTCCTCCGTCCCGAGCAGGTACACGTCCCGCCCGCGCTCGTCGCTCTGCTTGGCGAGGGTGAGGTACCGCTGGTTGTCGGCCGAACCGGCCGGGATGTCCGGCACCTCCGTCAGCGTCTCCGGCACCTGACCGGTGTTCTTTTGGCCTCCGGTGTCGCTCACCTCGATGAGCATGATCTCCGGGAGCGGTTCGGAGCCGCCGGCGTCGTCACCGGTCGCTCCGCGGTACATCGCCGGCGCGTCGTTGTGGAGCAACAGCGTCTCGCCCGCGTGGGCGCTGAAATCGACGACGACGTCGGCGCGCTGGCCCGACGCGAGTTCGAGGCGGTCGTCGACCGTCACCGGCTCCGGGAGAAGGCCTCCGTCGTTCCCGACCTGGACGAACGACGGCCCCTCGTCACCGGGTTCTCCGGTTTCCTCCTCGTAGGAGAACAGTTTGAGATCGTAAAACCGGCTGTTCGAGCCGTTGAGCAGGCGAAGCCGGTAGGTTCCGGGTTCGACGGTCAGTCGCGGCCAGGCCTTCCCGTTGACCACGGGAGTGTCACCGTAGAAGTGTGGAACGACGCTCGGCTCGGGGGACGAACCGTCGCCGCTCCCGTCCACGCCCCTCGGATAGTACAGCGATCCGTCCGCCTCGAAGCTCCGATCCTGAATCACGAGCGGGATCTCGTACTCGCCGTCCGGCAGGCCGAGGCTCCGTTCGTGGTCGTTTCGAAGGACGTAGAACCCGGCGAGCCCGGCGTACACGTTCAACCGCGTGATCCCGAGCGCGTGGTCGTGGTACCACAGGGCCGCCGGCGGCTGGTCGTTGTTGTAGTAGTAGTTCTCCTTGGCGAACTCGGGTCCGGTCGTCCCGAACTCCCGGGTGAACCACGCCTGCGACGTGCCGTCACTCTCGGCTTCGGTGTTTCCGCCGTGTAGATGCGTCACCACCCGCGAATCCGGCGCCTCGTACGGGACGATCTCGTCGTGGACCGTCGCGTCGACGGGCAGGATGTGGTCGTCGGGGAGCTCGTTTTTCCACCGGACGTGTATCGGTTCGCCCTGTTCGGCCTCGATCGTCGGGCCGGGATACTGGCCGTCGTACCCCCAGAGGGTCGTCGCCGGGAGGTCACGGTGGACCTTCTGTTCGATCTCGCGCATCTCGATCTCGTACTGTGGACGTCCGTCCGTCGTTCCGGTCGGCTCGACGACCCCGGGACGGGGAACCTCCTCGACCCACTTCTCCAGCTCGGGGGAGGAGTGACCCGTCGGGGTGCTGGTCGGGGTTGCCGTCCCCGCCCGGTCCCCTGCCGTCTCCGTTCGGCCTCCCGTCGTCGACGCGGAACAACCCGCGACGCTCGCGGAGCCGACGACGCCGGCTCCGAGGAGGAACGTCCGTCGCAACGTGTTCCGTCCGGCTGTGGAGGTCCGCTGGGTCATCACCACGTATAATCGATGAACCAGTATATACCGAATGGTGAATCCCAATTACTGGGACTGGCCGCGACCGGACACCGACAAAAAACGCACGTTCTCCAACTATGGTAACGATACACAGGGCAAAACCCGTCACTTTTTATTTTCCAGTACGGAATTTTAGTGAACCGTCAACCAGCACGGATCGATGGAGCACACGACGCCACACCATCCGACGGAGACTTGCTCGGGGAGAACGAATGGACGCTGACGACGGGTCGTCGGCAGGCTCCCGCTCGGAACGCCCCGTGTTCGAGTCGCTGGACGATGCGGACTGCCGCGCCGTTCTCCGCGAAACGTCGCAGCCGCGAACGGCGAAGCAACTCGCCGACACCTGTGGCATCGCCAGTTCGACGCTGTACCGGAAGCTGGACCTTCTCATCCGGGCCTCGCTCGTTCGTAAACGGGAGACGAACGGTCCGGACGGCGGACGAGTCACCCGGTTCGAACGGGATTTCGACGGCATCATGATAACGATGGACGACGACGGGCTTTCCATCGACATCACGCGACCTCCGGGAGAAACCGCCTCGGGGTCTCCGGACATCGCCGAGCGGGACGACCCGCCCTGATACTGATCGGTGTACCCCAGTACCGGTGGTTGCCGCCGGGGGAGGCGGCCTACTCGATGGGCGTCACGTCGGTCACGGTGCCGACCCCTTTGGACTGGCCCTCCCGGAAGACGAACCGCTGGCCCGCCTCGACGAGGTACGGCCGGAACTTGAACCGGACCCGGGCCATCCCGCGGTCGCCCGGGAGGAGGCGACCCTCCTCGGGGTAGATGGCGGCGGCCTCGCTCACCGTCTCGAGGTGGACCACGGGTTCGTACCCCGACCGGATGCGGGTCGGATGGTTGAGCACCATCACCTCCGCTTGGAACTCCCGCACCGGTGCCGGGTCGGCGTCGCGGGGGAGCAGCGTCATCCCGCGCTCGAGGTCGGGTTCGTCGACGCCTTTCAGGGCGATGCCGACGATCCGGCCGGCCTCCGCGCGGTCGACGCGGTGGTAGTGCATCTCGATCGAGCGGGCTTCGACCTCCCGGAAGGAGCCGTCGGCCATCGGCCCCAACAGGAGTTCGTCGCCCGTCTCGACCCGCCCGGACTTGACGGTCCCGGAAGCGACGGCGCCCACGCCGGTGACGCTGTAGCTGCGGTCGACGTACATCCGGAAGCGACCCTCCTCGCTGCGGGTCTTCGGGAGCCCCTCGAACAGCCGATCGAGGCGGTCCAGTCCGCGCCCGGAGACCGCGCTGGTCGACAGGATCGGCACCACGTCCGGGCTGATCTCCTCGATCGCCACCCCGACGCCGTGGCGGTCCATCCGGAGGGGCGTCCTGCCGACCTCCCGCAGCAGGCGCTCGACCTCGCGCTCGACCGCGGCGGCGCGCTCACCGTCCACGAGGTCGACTTTCGTGATGGCGACGATGGTCGGGAGGTCCGTCGCGAGCAGGATGCCGAGGTGTTCGCGGGTCGTGTCCGTGGGCCCGTCGTCGGCCGCGACGGTGAGCAGGCCGTAGTCGATCTTCTGGCCGACGAGCCCGCGGATCGTGGTTCGCAGCCAGGGCTCGTGACCCACGGTGTCGACGAACGACACCAGCCGATCGGCCTCCGCGACGATCCGGGCGCGGTCGCCCTTGCGGTCGGGGTTGTCCATCCGGACCGGCCCCTCCTCGTCGAATCCGTACACGGCATAGGAGAGATCGGCGGAGAGCCCTCGCTCGATCTCGTGGGGTCGCACGTCGAGGTACGATCTGGTGTTACCCTCGCCGTCGTCCGCCCGCCCGGTGACGAGCGTGCCCACGAGCGTCGACTTTCCGTGATCGACGTGGCCCGCCGTGCCGACGACGATGTGATCGTCGTCGACGTCCAGAGCGCTGCCGTCGCGGATCTCGGCGACCCCGACGAGACCCCCGTCGACGCCCCAGGTCGTCACGTCCTCCATGTGGGCGTCCGCCTCCTCACAGAGCAGCGAGAGGACGTCCATCGATTCGGAGAAGGCGTCGGAATCGATCCCGGCGATACCGCCGTCGTCGGTGACGCCCACGACGTAGGTGGCCTCGCCGTCCCCGGAGAGCACACGGTGGCGCAACTGTGCGGCCAGGCTCTCCTTGCGGCCCTCCACGAGGTGGACGTCCTTCTCCAGGCGTTCCTTGAACTCTATCGGGCCGCCGTCCTCCTCGCCGCGCTCGACGGCGCGGTCGAGAGCGGCCCGGTCCCGACTCATGAGCGCCGGTAGGGAGGGGGGTGACTAAAGCCTTCCCCGGGAACGGATACACCGGGGTCAGCGCGATGAGAAGGAGAACGCGCCGTCATCGTCGACCTCGACGACGGCGTCCATCAGCGACTTGAACGTGTTGACCTCCCCGGAGTCGTGGGCGGTCGGGTCCATGTGGTAGTGGGCCACGGCGTCCACCGCCTCGATCCGACCCTTGAGGACGTGCATGAACTTGAACACGCTCCGTCGCTCGGCGTACTCCAGCAGTGTCGTCAGCGAGTCAAAGTCGACGACGATCTGCTCGTCCCCGTCCGCCCACTCCGAGAGCTGCTGGGAGATGCGCATTCCGAGGCCCGTGAGATCGCCCGGGCTCGACACGGAGTGGAGGTTCATGTTCCCCGGGAGCGCTCTGTTGACGTCGGCACTGGCGGCCGCCGAGCGGGCTGTTTCGTTCGTCGTCACGAAGGCCGTCTGCGCCGGCAACTCCGGCCCGACGGTCCGTTGCCACCTCTCGATCCAGTCGTCCGGCGAGTCGCTGAGGAGGACCGCGAGGACGTTCTCCGCGTCCGGCGGCTCGACGGTCAGGAGTTCGCCACACTCCTCGGTCCCGGCAACGCCAAGCGACGGTGCGAGGAGCATGACGTTCGACGCGGATTCGAGGGAGTCCACGTCGAATTCGTCCGTATTCCGAACAGTTGTCATCGGCGCGTCTATGTAACCACTGGTCTCCTAGTATTTAATAATAGCGTGTTTTCGGCGAGTACCGGCGGCCAACGGGGTCCACGGGAGAACAAGCCGAGTCAGTGAGAGCAGTCAGTATCAGTCCGCGTCGGCCGGGTCGACCACGGATCCCTCCTCCGGGACCACGCCAACCTGATCACAGACGTCTCCGAGGGGGCACGCCTCCGGCCCTTCCAGACACGCGGGCTTCCTGGCCGAGCAGTGTTCCCGGCCGAACTGGATGCTCGCCGTGTGACCGAAGCCACATTTCTCGGCCGGAACCCCGCGTTCGAGCACCTCGCGCACCTCCTCGTGGTCGGCGTCGGCCGGGGCGACCCCGAGCCGGCGATAGATCCGGTGGACGTGCGTATCGACGGGAAACACCCCGCCGCGGCCTCCCGAAAAGAGGAGCACGCAGTCGGCAGTCTTCGGGCCGACTCCCTTCATTTCGAGCAGGGTCTCCCGAACGGTCCCGGAGTCCTCGCCTTTCACGAACTCGTCGAATCCCCTCACACCGCCGTACTCGGCAAGTACGTCCTCCGCGAGCCGGATGATCGTCTTCGACTTGCGGTTGTACAGCCCCGCGGCGGAGATGGTGTCGGCGAGCGCCTCGCGGTCGGCGGCCGCGAGCGATGCCGCGAGGTCGCCCCCGTCGTCTGACCGGGGCCGACCTGCAGCCGGGGTTTCCTCGGCGCGTCCGTAGCGCTCCATCAGGGCGTCGTGGGCCGGCTGACTCGCCGCGTCGGAGGTGTTCTGGCTCAGGACGGTCCGGACGAGACACTCGAAGGCCGACCGTCCGCCGTAGCTCTTCTGCCAGTACAGTTCGCCCAGGCGGTCGACGACGGCCTCGGCCCTGGTGTCGGCGTCGCCGGGGTCGAACGCGGTCGTCGAACCGCCGGCGTCCTCGCCACCGCTTATGTTCCGTTCCGGCTCCGGATCGTCAGTCATCCCTCGGTCGTTGGGACCACGACGGTAAATCTCCCCGGACACGAGCAACAAAGCACCCGGTCCCGAACACGGAGTGGAGACCCGGGCCGGAGTACGGGGGCAGGGTTTTGTCGTTCCCGCCCCCAAAACTGGTCGTGACGTCGATCAGCGACACCTACATCGAGAACCGCGAACGCGTCCAGCCGAACGACGCGAACAACCACGACACTGCACACGGGGGCAACGTCGCGAAGTGGATGGACGAGGTCGGCGTGATGTCGGCCATGCGCCACGCCGGGAAGACCTGCGTGACCGCCCGGATCAACCGGCTCGACTTCGAACGGCCGATCCCGCGCGACGACGTCTGTGTGATCGAGTCCTACGCCTACGCGACCGGGAAGACGAGCATCCGTGTCCGGTTACGTGCGTTCCGGGAGGACCCCCGGACGGGCGAACGCGAGAAGACGACGGAGTCGTACTTCGTCTTCGTCGCCGTCGACGAGGAGATGCGACCGACGCCGGTGTCTGACCTCGAGGCCGGCTCGGACCGCTGTCGTGAACTCCGCGATGAGGCCCTCGCCGGCGAGAACGGGTAGGGTACGCGAGGACAGCAACTACCGCGTCCCTCACCGACGACTCTTGTGGGAGGGGCCCGCAGGATCCCTCATGGAACTGGTCTCCGTCGCCGCGCTCGCCGAGAACCGCACCATCGGGAAGGACGGCGGCATCCCCTGGGACGACATCCCGGCCGACCGGGCACAGTACCGCGAGCGCATCGCGAACGACCCCGTGGTTCTGGGCCGACGGACCTTCGAGAGCTACGACGACCTGCCCGGGAGCGCCCAGGTCGTGCTGAGCAGGAGCGAACGCGAGTTCGACGCGCCCACCGCCCACCACGCCGGCAGCGTCCAGGAGGCGCTCGACGTCCTCGAGTCACTCGACGCCGACCGCGCCTACGTCATCGGCGGCGCGGCGATCTACGATCTCCTCCAGCCACACCTCGACCGGATGGTCCTCTCGCGGGTGCCGGGCACGTACGAGGGCGACGCCTTCTACCCCGAGTGGGACGACGAGGTCTGGCGGCTGGTCGAGGAAACCGGGTACGGCCAGTTCACACTCCAGGAGTGGGAGCGCGTGGACTCATAATGACCGTTGTAGTCTCTTACCGGTGAGCGCCGCCAACGGGGGTGGCGCCCACCGGTAAAAAGCTACAACGGTCATTATCAATGTCTCCGTCCGACAGTATAGAAGCCCCCAACACGTCCCAAATCCGGAGGGAACGGCTCGATTCGAGGCCGGAATTTCCGCCCGAACCCGCCTTTCTCGGGGCGCAGCGTGACGAGCCCGCGCCGGGGAACTGTCCGGACTATCGAACCGCCCCGAGCACGCGCTTGCGGCGAGCGAGGACTTCGATGCCGGCCCAGACGATCACGAGGAGTGCCTGCACCAGCAGCGCGGCACCTCCGAGCGGAGTGACCCAGTCGGGGAGGGCAAACAGCAGGCCGTGGAGGACCAGGCTCGGCGCGATGCTGGTGAGAGCGCCCTCGAGACAGCCCACGGGCGTCTCACACCCCCGTCCCGCGCTGGCCGTGGCGTCTGAATCGTTCGCCTCCCGCAGGGCCTGTATGCTCCGCCCGCCGGTGCTCTCGTCGCCCGTCGACGGGCGTTCGATGTCGTAGCCGCCGTTGGGGAAGGACTGTTCCCAGACGATCGCGCCGGACCGGTTCACCTCGAGCAGGCGCTGGCCGTGGGAGTCGATGATCAGGGTGTTCCCGTTCGGGAGGCGGTCCGCGTCGCGGGGCCACGCCAGTTCCGGATCCGACCAGGTCCAGGAGCGTTCCCACTCGCCGTCCCGGCGCTGGTACTCGACGATCCGGTTGTTCTCGCTGTCGGCGACCACCAGCGCGGGACCGCCCCGCTCCGCCGGGACGTAATCGGGGTTGTGTTGTTCGTAGAGGATGCCGTGGTCGTCGTCGACGCCCAGCGTCCAGTTCTCCTGGACCCCCTCGCCGGGGTCGATGAACACGACCTGGTCCTGGTTGCGGAGGTTCGCCATCACGCGGCCGTCATCCAGGTACGCGACGTCGTTGAGGTGGGTCCAGTCGTTTGGGTACCGGCCGCCGCTCCCGGGTTCGTACGCCTCCGAGACGTTCCACGTCCAGATCCGCTCGCCGGTCGTCGTGTTCACCATGTACACACCGTCGGGGTAGATGATGTCGCCGACCAGAAAGACGGAGTCGTTCACGCGGTCGACGTCGTGAATTTGCGTCGACCCCGTGTTCTTGCTGTACCGGGTGTGCAGGCGCGTCACGTTCCCCGTCGAGAGGTTGACCCGTTCGATGACGTTCAGCATGCACTCCGAATCGCCCGCACAGCGGTCGGCGTCGAGTTGGCCGTTGCTGGCCACGTACGTGACGGTCCGGTCGCCGGCGGGGCTCGGGTCGACGTCGTGGTACACCATGTAGGAACGGTTCTGGTAGATGATGTCGCCGTCGGGACCGTAGGCGACGATCTGGGAGGGCCCCAGCGCGTCGATCGTCACGACCGTGACGTCGTCGGTCGCGTTGGGTGTGATCCCGTCCACCGACGACGGCGTCGTGAACGCGCCGCTCAGGACCGGGACGGCGAGGACGACGAGGAGAACAAGGGCTCCGATCCGCAGATACCGGAGGTGCCGGCTGTCGCTCATCCGGGGGCGGTTCGTCGCCGCTGGTTAAAGTTCGGCCGGTTCGGGGCCGCTCGGTCGCTGTGCCCCCCGAAGTCAGGAGGGGCATAAAAAGGACCGGCCGAACTGGTTCGCCACCCTTCCCGGGGGACAGGATTCTGCTCGCCCGTTGATGGTGGTGGGGTCGGTACGTCCACCCGTAATCATGTTCCGAACCACCCGCCGTCGCGTCCTGCAGTCGCTCGGGATCGGTGGAACTGCCGCCGTCTCCGGGTGTGTCAGCGCGCCCGACCAGCCCGCATCGACCGACGGGGACGGAACCCCCACCGGGACCGATCCCATGAGCACGAGTCCGAACGATTCGAGTGGCGGCGCCGACGTCGACGTGGACCGCATCGCCGCGGACCCCACCGACGTTCCCACCCCAATCGACCGCGAGGAGCCGATCGAGCACGACGTCACGCTCCGCACCGAGGAGGCGACCGCCGAGATCGAACCCGGCGTCACCTTCGACTACATGACGTTCGGCGGGCAGGTCCCGGGGCCGATGATCCGGGTCCGCCGCGGGGACACGGTGAACCTCACCATCGAGAACCCCGAGGACAGCAACATGCCCCACAACATCGACTTTCACGCCGTCTACGGCACCGGCGGCGGCGCCGCGGCAACCAACGTCAACCCCGGAGAGTCCGAGGCGATCAGCTTCCGGGCGGAGTACCCCGGTGCCTACATCTACCACTGTGCCGTGCCGAACCTGGATTATCACATTTCGGCGGGCATGTTCGGGATGATTCTGGTCGAACCCGAGGACGGCCTGCCGGAGGTCGACCGGGAGTTCTACCTGGGCCAGCACGAACTGTACACCGACACGAAGGCCGGCGAGGAGGGCCACCACGGGTTCAACTTCGGGGACATGCGGCGGGAGGATCCGACCTACGTCGTGTTCAACGGCGAGAAGTACCCCTTCACGGAGGGGCGATACGGGAAACTGAGTGCGGAGAAAGGCGAGACGGTCCGGGTGTTCCTGGTCACGGGCGGGCCGAACGTCACCTCGAACTTCCACCCGATCGGCAACGTCTGGACGGAGGCCTGGCCCAACGGGGCCCTCGCGAGCCGGCCTGACGAGTACGTCCAGACGATGAAGGTCGCGCCCGGGAGTTGTTTCGTCGGGACGATGGACACGCCTGTGCCCGAGACGATCAAGCTGGTGGATCACGCCCTCTCGCGGGTCGCCCGCAAGGGAGTACTCGCGGAGGTCGACGTCGAGGGCGAGCCCGAACCCGAAATCTACGATCCCGATCCCTGACCGGGCGGGGTTCGTCCTATCCGCCAGTCCCCGGACCGCCGGCGCCCCGTCCGCCGGCGTTATGGGGGGCGCGCACGTATTTAGGGCGAACATGTTCGGAGACATCCCGTCGGGGGTCGGGTGAGTACCACGGCCCATGCCACGTGCGAAGCTCACGCTCACGCTTCCGGAGGAGGTGTGGATCGGGGAGCTCTCCCGGTCGCATCCCGACGCGCGGTTCCGGATCCTCGCCGCGATCCCGGGGGAGAACGACGGGGTCGGGTTGCTGGAGGTGACCGCGGCCGATCTGGTGGGAGTCCTGGGGGACATGGAGGGGATGTCGGCGGTGACCGAAATCGAGTTGTTCCGGCGGACCGGCGATATGGTGCTCCTCCAGTTCGAGACGACGGAGCCGCTCTTGCTGGCGCCGATGCAGGGGTCCGGCGTCCCCATCGAGATGCCGTTTGACATCGTCGACGGCGAGGTGAGCTGGGAGGTAACCGCCCCAAGGGAGCGCCTCTCGGCGCTCACCGAACAGCTCGACGCGTTCGGGATCGCGTACCGCGTCGATCACGTCCGCCAGGAGTTGGCCGCCGAACAGTTCCTGACGAACCGGCAGCGCCGGGTAGTCGAGGCGGCGATCGAGGCCGGCTACTACGACACGCCTCGCACGTGCTCGCTGACGGCCCTCGCGGACGATCTCGGGATCGCGAAGTCGACCTGCAGCGAGACGCTCCACCGCGCGGAGGGGAAGATCATCAAGCGCCACATGGAAGAGACGCAGAATCCGTCCCCGGCATCCTGATACTGATTGTTGTAGCGTTTTATCGCTCCGACCGCCCGACTGCGGGCGATCGGAGCGGTAATTGCCTACGACAATTATTATGAGGCCGACGATGTCACCGGGGGCCCTGAGGCCGACGTGATCGGCGCTGTGGAAGGTGACGAACGTGTGCGGCGAAGGGTTCAATCGGCGAGCTACGAAAGGGTAGGTATGCAATCGGTGTCGTTCTCGCGGGAGATCGCTGCGCCCGAGGAACCGATCCGGGACGCGATCCTGGATCTCGGGGCGTTCATGCGCGCCGCCGAGTTCGACGAGGTGACCGTCGCCGACGCCACCGTCGAGGACGGCCGCGCCACGGGTGGCCGGATCGACATCGCGAACAGCGTCGGCCTCCTCCGGATCGAACTCTCGCTGGCGGTGGTCGACCGCCCCGGAGCCGTCCTCGCGTACGAACAGCGCGAGGGCGTCTTCGAGACCATGACCACGGAGTACCGCCTCGCGGGGGCGGGCTCCGGAACGACGATAACGGTGGGGACCGAGTTCGCGCTCGACGCGTCGTTCGTCGGTCCGCTGTTGGACGCGACGGTGATCAAGCGCCAGCGCCGCCGGGAGATCGAGAGCCAGTTCGACCACCTCGAGGAGACGTGTGAGTAAACACTAAACGGACGGCCTCGTGAGTAGGAGCGTGTGGCACATGGCAGAGTGTGATATGATGAATGGTGACGAACGACGGACCGAACGGGGTCGTCCGGGAGGGGCGATGGCATCGACGCTCGTGGGGCGGGAGGCGGCGTCGTGATCGTCGGCGTACCGACCGAGACGGCGCCCGACGAGAACC
>CAYSJP010000026.1:0-15025 GCA_964431395.1 uncultured Halobacteriales archaeon | reverse complement strand
CGACGACCGCCCGATCGAGGACGCGATCGCCCTGGCGGAGCGTGCCGCCCGCGCTGGCGGCGAGGTGGCGACGTCGCACTTCCGGACCGCCGTCGAGGTGCGCGAGAAGGACGGCGCGATGGACCCGGTCACCGTCGCCGACACCGAGACCCAAGAGCGGGTCGTCACGGAGCTCCGCGACGCGGGCGTGACGGCGCCGATCGTCGGCGAGGAATCCGGCGCGCGCAAGACGATCCCGGAGTCGGGGCGGGCCTGGGTGATCGACCCGATCGACGGCACGACGAACTTCGCCCGCGGCGCCCGCCTGTGGGGCGTGTGTGTCGCGGTCGTCGTCGACGGCGATCCGGTCGGCGGCACCACCCACCTCCCCGTGCTGGGCGACACCTACGTCGGCGGGCCGGAGGGGACGACCCGGGACGGGACCGCCGTCTCCACCAGCGACCGGTCGGAACCGGAGGGACTCGTCGTCGCGCCGATGTTCCACCTGAACGAGGGCGACCGCCCCGAGTACCGGCGCGTGACCGACGGGATCCTCGAGGCCTTCGGCGACGTGCGGGCGACGGGGAGCGGTCAGACCACCCTTTCCATGCTCGCCGACGGGGGGATCGACGCCGTCGTCTCCACCACCCCGATCTCGCCGTGGGACTCGCTCGTGGGCGTCTCCCTGGTACGGGGGGCGGGCGGCCGCGTCACCGACGTGGACGGCGAGCGCTGGCACCCCGAGGACGCCTCGCTGATCGCCACCAACGGCGCGTGCCACGAGACGGTCCGCGAGGTCGTCCGGGACGTCACCGACGGCTGATAATGACTCGTGTAGCCGATTACCACTCCGACCGCCTGCAGTCGGGCGGTCGATACGGTAATTGCCTACACGAGTCATTATGAGAGGGGAACCGGTCAGGCCCGATCGGCGAACGTGTGTGGCAGGCGGGCGTAGGTCTCGGCGTTCGCGAGCAGTGACTCGGCGGTGGTGTACTCGTCGGGGGTGCGCGCGGTGTCGGTGCCGACGCCGAACTCGACGGTCGGGATCCCGGCGTTCCGGAGGGCCTTGGCGTCGCCGCCACCGGTCGCGCTCCGCCGGTAGGTCCGCTCGCCGAGCACGGCTTCCGCGATGTCGACGGTCGCCCCGACGATGGGCTCCGACGGCGCCTCGCAGGTCCCGACGCTCCAGGCGACGTCGGCGATGCGAGCACCGGGACACCCCTCGACGCAGGCGCGCAGTTCCTCGATGATGATCGACGCGTCGACTCGCGGCGGGAGCCGGACGTCCACCTCGGCGGTCGCGGACTCCGGGACGACGTTGACCGCGGATCCTCCCTCGATCGTCCCGAGATTGACCGAGGGCCGCACGAAGAGGTCGCGGGCGGCCTCCGCGTTGGGCGTCCCCTCGTAGTACGCGACGGTCTCCTGCATCACCGGCCGGACCGCGTCGTCGGCCTCGATCGACCGGCTCCCGACCCGTTCGCGGATGGCCGTCACCGCGTCGTACAGCCGGTCGATGGCGTTCTCGCCCAGCCAGGGCCGGGACCCGTGGGCGGGTTCCCCCTCGGCCTCGACCGTGGCCCGGACGCTCCCGCGGTCGGCGACCGTCACCGACGCCCGATCCGTGCAGGTGGTCTCCCCGACCACGCAGCCGCCGGCCGCCAGGCGGTCGACCACGGCCGACAGTCCGGCGTCGCCGCCGGCCTCCTCGTCGCTCACGAACGCGAACACGAGCGAGACGGGCGGGTGCGTGTCGGTCTCGACGTACGCCCGTGCAGTCTCGACCATGGCCGCCAGCGTCCCCTTCATGTCGGTCGCGCCGCGGCCGTACAGCCGGGTTTCCCCGTCGCGCTCGACTCGCTCCCCGAGCGGGTCGTGGTCCCACGCCGCCCGGTCGAAGGGGACCGTGTCTATGTGTGCGACGTACAACAACGTCTCCTCGCGCCGTCCGGGCAGCCGTGCGAGCAGGTTCGGCTTCGCCGGATCGGCCGCGACGCGCTCGATCTCGATCCCCATGTCCGCGAGTTCGGACGTGAGATATCCGACCGCCTCCGACGTCTCCCCGGGCGGATTGGCGGTGTCGATCCCGACCAGCGCCTCGGCCCGCTCGAGGATGTCCTCCCGGTGTGCTCCGAGGAAGCCTGCCGGTGACCCCACGGTATCACCCCGTGGGCCCGGCGATCCCTGCCCGTCCGGCACGTCGATCGGTTCGGTCAGCGCGGCCCGCGGCCGGTGGCGCCCGTCCCGCGGTACCACGGGAGCGCCCGGTCGTCAAGTCGGACATCGTACTCTTGCTACCGGACGCCCGGTCAAAAGGATTTGCTCCCGGCCGCGCCGACGACGTCCGCCACGTGATCGCGCCCTATCCGGGTCCGTCGGCCGGATCCGGAACCATCGCCTCCGCGGAGAAGGCGCCGTCCCTGATCGTGAGCACGTCGTCGGCGAGCGCCGCGACCGCCTCGTCGTGGGTCGCGATCACGAAGGTCACGTCTCGGGTCTCGTTGAACCGGCCCATCAACTCGAGGATCCGCTCGCCCGTCTCGATGTCGAGGTTTCCGGTCGGCTCGTCCGCGAGCACGACATCGGGATCCTTGATTAGCGCCCGGGCGATGCCGACCCGCTGGCGCTCGCCGTGGCTCAGCTCCGCGGGTTTCCTGTCGGCTTTCCCCCCGAGGCCGACCTCACGGAGGAGGCCGTCGACACGGCCGTCCCCTCGGTCGATCCCCGCGACCGACAGGGCAAGCCGGACGTTCTCCGCCGCCGAGAGGTAGGAGACGAGCCGGAACGACTGGAAGACGAACCCGATCCGCTCGGCGCGGATCGCGTCCCGCTCGTCGTCCTCGACCGCCCCGAGGTCGGTCCCGTCGAACCGGACCGTCCCGCAATCGGGCGCATCGAGCGCCCCGAGGAGGTTCAGGAGCGTCGTCTTCCCCGATCCCGAGGGGCCGTAGATGGCGACGAACTCCCCCCGCTTGCAGGCGAAGCTAACCCCGTCCAGGGCGACCTGGTCGGCGTAGCGCCGCGTGCACTCCGTCGCTTCGAGGATCATCCACCGGCCTCCAGCAGTTCGACGACCTCCCTGTTCGCGTAGCGCCGGACGACGACCGCGGAGACGACGCCGACGACGGCAGCGTTGACGCCGAGAGCCATCGCCGAGAGCTCTACCAACGGTCCCACCGGAACGAAGATGTCTACGGCGTGCGTGTAGATCTGGCTCGCCACCAGCACCCCGAGGAGGGTGGTCACGGCGAGCACGACGGCGTTGTCGAGCAGGATGTGCACGATCGGACCCCGCCGGGAGGCACCCAGCGACCGGAGCACCCCGTAGGCGGGCTCGTGTCGACCGACCCGCAGGAGCGACCGCCGGAGATAGATCAGCCCGTACAGGACGAACCCGGCGACCGGGGCGAACCGGACGACCGGCGAGCCCGTGAACTGCTGGACGGCCTCCTCCTGCTCCTCGATCACCTCCGCCTCGGTGGCGACGGTCGCGAGTTCCGTATCGAACGCCTCCCGGGCGTCCGCACACTCGGCGGTTCCCCCACAGTTCACGTACGCCGCCCCGTACACGGTCGAGGCGTTGTCCAGGCTCGGCACCTCCCGTGTCGTCGACGCGATCCTGTCGGTCAGCCCCGACGTGTCGCCGATCACCATCGTTCGCCGCCCGAAGGACGCCGGCCTGACGATCCCGGACACCTCGTAGGTCACCGTTTCGTTGAGCGTCGCGGGTCCGTACCTGACGGTGTCGCCGACGCCGACCCCGAGGTCGTCGGCGAGGTCCTTCGAGACGACGGCGTGGCCATCCTCGTAGCTCCCTGCGGTCAGGTACCGCCGGTTCAGTTCCGTCATCTCAGCGGCCGCGGCCATGTCCCCGACGATCCACGACTCGAACTCGGTGGTGGACCGTCCGTCCGCGGTCACCTCCCCGCTCCACTGGTAGACCGGGAGCACCTCGGCACCCGTGTCCTCGGCGTCCGCGACCGCCTCAGACGGGACCGCCCCCTGTACGAGGAGGTCGTACTCCGCCGTGTCGTGCGGGCCGACCCTGATCTCGGTGAACATCGTCGGCAAGGAGAGAAAGAACAGACAGAGGCCGACCAGCACCGAGAAGACGAGGATCGTCCTGGCGAGCGCGACGGGGTCGGCCCGGTACTCCTTCAGCAGTAGTTTACCGGTGTACATGAACGAAGACAGTTGCAATATTATTCAATTCCATTTTATTTTATCAATACCGATACGCGTAAATACGGGACTGTTCCCACTTCCCCGGGGTGAAGTAGTCCGACCCCGCCGCGAGCTCGTGGAACCCCTGCGATCCGGCCACGGTCGAGAGTTTCACGTACTTCGTCGGCGAGCCGCAGTACGTTCCGAAGCCGGAGTCCCACCGCCAGGCGCGTTCGTTCATCGTGTCGCTGTAGCCGACGGTCAGGCTCCCGCTTCCCGCGTTCGTCGACAGGACCGCGGGTTTTCGGAGGTCGTCGGCGAGGTGCGTCTCCAGGGTGTACCCGCCACACCAGAACAGTGCCTGCAGGTCGATCTCGCCGGTGACGGCCGTGTACTCGCCGACTATGACGGGGTTGGGTGAGGCCGAGACGGCGGCGGAGTTCGCCGCCGCCGCCGCGGTCCCGCTCATCGTGATTATCGCGACGATCACCATCACGGCGATCGTGAGTTCGATGCGGTACAGTCGCGTGCTCCCAGTGTTGATTTTCATGGGTGACGCGTTGGAATATTGCTTCGAACTCGGTTAAAAAGTCTCGTGATCCCCACGCCACCGGGGACCCGACGCGACGCTACGCCGACATTCGCGCCGTGAAGTCCCAGGAGTGAATCCGCTCGGGGTCGATCGTGATCGTGACCTCCTCCCGGTCGGCCGAGAGAAGTCGCGGGCCGGGGGCGGTCTCCGCGTCACCGAGGTACCGTTCGACCAGCGCGCGGAGCACGGCCTTGTCCTCGTCGGGGGTGACCGCCGCGGTCCCCCGGCCGCGGACGCCCCTGTACGGCGGTTCGTTCGTCGACACCTCGAACGCCACCGCCGGGTCCGCATCGAGGAACCGCACGACGTCGGCGCCGGCGCCCGTCGCACACTGGAAGCGCTCCTCCCGAAAGCGGAACCAAAGCGACAGTATCCAGGGGTCGCCCGCGGGCGTGTGACAGGCCAGTCGGAGGGGGACGGCACTCGCGTCCAGGAACGCCCCGACCTCCTCGCGGTCCCACGCGCCGGTGTAGGTCGTCATACCCCACCGTTCGAGCGGCCGGTACAAAGATGTCCTGCGGGTCCGGACGCGAGTGGAGTCGCTCCCGCGGATCGGTGGAGTTTAAGCCGCCGGTGGGCCTGAATCCCGGTATGGCAACCGCGAGCGCTCCCGGGAAAGTGTACCTGTTCGGGGAGCACGCAGTCGTCTACGGGGAACCCGCCGTGCCCTGCGCGATCGAGCAACGCGCCAGAGTCACCGTCGACCGGCGCCCCGAGGGGTTGCGCATCCACGCCGACGACCTGTCGCTGTCGGGCTTCACCGTCGAGTACGAGGGCGCTCCGGAGGGCTCCCCCGACGTCGACGTCGCCGAGTCGCTGGTGGAGGCGGCGATGGGGTACGTCACCGGCGCGATCGACCAGGCCCGCGACGCGGTCGACGCACCCGACGCCGGCTTCGAGGTGGCGATCGAGAGCGACATTCCGCTCGGCGCGGGGCTGGGCTCCTCGGCGGCGGTGGTCGTCGCCGCGATCGACGCCGCGACGCGAGAACTCGGGATCGAACTTCCCCGCGAGGAGATCGCTGACCGCGCCTACCGCGTCGAGTACGATGTCCAGGACGGCCAGGCCTCCCGCGCCGACACGTTCTGTGTGACGATGGGCGGCGGCGTCCGCGTGGAGGGCGACGACTGCCGGACGATCGAGACGCCCGCTTTGCCCTTCGTCATCGGCTACGACGGCGGCTCCGGCGACACCGGCCAACTCGTCGCGGGCGTGCGCGACCTGAAGGACGACTACGGCTTCGCCGCCGACACCGTGGGCGCCATCGGCGACCTCGTCCGGGAGGGCGAGACGCTGCTCGAACGCGACGACGGGGAGGCGATCGCCGAACTCGGCCGGCTGATGGACGTCAACCACGGCCTGCTGTCGGCGCTTGGGGTCTCCTCGCGCACCCTGGACGCGATGGTCTGGGCGGCCCGCGACGCGGGAGCGCTGGGGGCGAAGCTCACCGGCGCCGGCGGGGGCGGCTGTGTCGTCGCGCTCGATCCCACCGACGCCACCGAGACCGCGCTCGAACACACCACCGAGTGCGAGGCCACCTTCCGCGCCGAACTCGCGGAGACGGGGCTCCGCCGGGAGCCCTGACCATGGTCACGGTCCTCAAACTCGGCGGGAGCGTCATCACGGAAAAAGAGCGCGCCGAGACGCTCGACGGCCCGGCGCTGGACCGGGCAGCGGACGCCATCGCGGACGCCGTGAACGCGGCCGCAGGCACCGGCGGCGCGGACACCGCCGGCAGGCCGGCGGACCTCGTGGTGGTCCACGGCGGCGGGAGTTTCGGCCACCACCACGCCGATCGCCACGGCGTGAGCACCGACGCAGGAACCGGCGACGCCGGGGCGGCCACGGAGATCCACGGCGCGATGACGACGCTGAACCGGTTCGTCCTCGGGCGCCTGCAGGACCGGGGCGTGCCGGCGCTGCCGGTCCACCCCCTGTCGCTCGGTCACCGGGACGCCTCCGGGAGCCTCACGCTCCCGGCCGGCGGCGTCGAGTCGCTGCTCGGGGAGGGGTTCGTCCCCGTCCTGCACGGTGACGTCGTCGCCCACGCGGGAAAGGGGGCGACGGTCCTGTCGGGCGACGAGATCGTCGCCCACCTCGCCGGCGCGCTCGGCGCCGACCGGGTCGGCCTCTGTTCGACCGTTCCCGGCGTCCTCGACGCCGACGGCGAGACCATCGACCGGATCGAGACCTACGAGACCGTCGCGGATGCCCTCGGGGACAGCACTGCGACCGACGTGACCGGCGGGATGGCCGGGAAGGTGCGAGCCCTTCTGGGGGTGGACGCCCCGGCGTGGGTGTTCGACCTCGACGGTCTCGGGGGGTTCCTCGGTGGGGGATCGCCCGGGACGCGGATCGGTTGAAACGATCCCGTACTGAACTCGAGCGTTTCCTACACTGTCGGACGGAAGCAGTGATACATTCCGCCGGGGACCGTCCCTGGCGGAGATTAACAAACGTTCCCTCCGACAGTGTACTCGCTCTTCGACAACACCCGGGAGACCCCCACGACTGGAGGGGAAACGCCCGGGTTCGGCACCGTCGGGCTCTCGATCGGGTCGTACGTTGCCCGAACACGATTCATCAGGGACGACGAGAACGAGTAGACTGCAGCGGACGCGCTGTGCTTGTGTGCGTTCCGTTACTAGTGAATGAAATCAGTAGATGTTTATCAAAAAAAACCGTGTTGTTGGGCATGACGGAAGATTCAGTCAAACCCGAGCCACCGGACGGTGCGAACAGGCGGCGGTTCCTGAGCATGATCGGCGCGATCGGAGTGGCGGGTCTGGCGGGTTGTGGTGGTGACGACGAGGATACCCCGACCGACACCGACGACACGCCGACCGACACCGAGACGTCGACCGACACCGACGACACGCCGACCGACACGAAAACGGCGACGCCCGACCAGAGTTTCGCCTCCGGCGTCGACCCGATCATCACCTTCAGCGGCGGCGGGTCGGTCCAGCCGGGGGAATCGACCACCCTGACCGGGACCATCCAGAACCCGTACCTGTTCTCCATCCGGAACATCCAGATCGAGCTATCCCCGCCCTCGGACGACTGGTCGCTGTCGACCGACGGGGAGACGAGTTTCGACGAGCTCGCGACACAGGGCAGCGTGGAGATCACCTGGGAGATCACGCCCCCGGAGGGGATCAACGGGGAGTTCACGATCTCGGGGTCGATCTCCTACGAGTCCCAAACCGATCAGGCCGAGACGCAACTCTCCGAGAGTATCAAAGTATTCGACGTCGATGTCGACCCGATCGACGGGCTCGAGGCGTACTTCCCGTTGGATAGCGAGACGGCTACCAACCGGGTTACCGGGACGGAGGTGGAGGTGTTGGGCGAACCCAACAGGAACGCAACCGGGATCGTCGACGGCGCCTGGGAGTTCGCTATGGACGGATCCGCAGCCATCTCCGGAGAGGACCTCCCGCTGAACGGCGAGGAAGCGACCGTTGGCGCCTGGATCAACCCCACCGACCACGCGAGCTTCGGCCGATTCTACCAGGTCGGCGGAAGTCCCAATGAATCGGCTGCAGGGACCGGTGGATGGGAGCTCGACTGGAACGGGCTGAACGATGATGATGGACCCCAAAACGACCTGCTCATCGCCGGCGGTGGGAGAGTCGACGGGACTCCCGACCTCTCGCTGGAGACGTGGTACTTCCTCGTGACCGTCCGCGACGGGGGGGAGTACCGGCTCCACCTGTTCGACGAGAGCGGGGAACTCGATGCCTCTCCCGTGACCGGCGGGGTCGGTTCTCCACCGACGAGTTCGGGGGAACCGCTGGTCATGATGATGGGCGACGGCGGCGAGACGGCCGGGCGTATCGACGAGGTGTACGGGTACTCCCGGGCGCTGTCCGAGGAGGAGGTCACCGATCTGTACGTCAGTGCCGGCGGATCGACGTAGCGGTAATCGGCTACACGAGTCATTATCAGTTCGTCGGGCGTCGCGCTCCGCGTTCCGCTCGTCATCGACCCGGCGTTTCGTCGGCGGCCGGACAGGTCGCGTCTCGTCCCCATCCAGGACGGCGTATCGTACTACGCTCTTCTAGGATAGATTGTTGATGGGGCGCTGTCTGGCGATTAGGTTTACTGCTACTGGTTTAGAGATCATCTCCATGAGTAGCTGAGACGGCTTGACTTCACCAGCTATCTTTCAGCGTCAACTGTATTAACAATCTCTGTGGGAAGAGCGTAGCACGCTAAATACGGCTCAGAGGCGCTCTTATTCGCGTCTAAACAAGGCTCTCTTACCGTTCACCGCCGATCACCCTCACGGTGCGGTGATCGCCAGTAAGGGACGAGAGCAATCAGTATCACTCCTACGCAAATCGATAGAGGATGATCTTTCCGTGCCAGTCCTCTTCAACCGCCACGACGTACTCTCCGTTGTCTCGCCGAATCGCCCGCACGGCGTGTGTGACGTCGATGAGCCCCGAGAGGAGCTCCGGGTCGGGTCGCAGCGTCCCCACCTGCTCGCCGGTCCCTGCATCGAACAGCTTGACCGCACCCGTATTGGATCGCACGACGAACACCAGGCCGCCAGCAATATCAAACGACTGTGGCGTCTCCTTGGCGTGACGCCCTGTTTTCTCTCCCACTTGGAGGTTAATCCGCCAGGTCTCCGTGCGGTCGCTGGACATCCAGTCGTCGTATCGGGCGAGAACCTTCCCCATCGCCTTCCAGTCGAAGCCGACATCGTCCGGGCGATCCGCCGTGTACCCGGAGACGTACAGCGTGTCGGCCTCCACGTCGTAGTGGACTCGTCGGAGCTTCGTGAACGGTGCCGGGATGTCGAAGGCCCTGGCTCTCGTCCGGTCGTAGACCGGCACGCCGTCTTCGAGGTCGTCCAGAGGGTAGTGGCGGATCGGCCCGGTTTCGGTCGTGTGCCAGACGCCCGCGTTCGCGTCGACGGCGACGCCCCACCCGAGGGGAGGGATCTCCTCGAATTCTGCCTGCTGGAACGCGCCGTCGCCGTTCTCGTCGCGCCAGAGCCAGCCGCTGCCGGCGTCCGGAAGCACGTCCCGGGGCAGTGAGTAGTCTGAACTATGAATTCGATTGCGACGGTCCTCGAGGAAGAGTGCGGCGGGGACGGCGGTGTCACCGTCGAATCGGTGGATAGAGAGGTAATCCGTAGTCATATTTGTCGAGAAGAGGAGCGTCTCTCCCTGGACGTGGCGGACCGCGATGGGCGTCGGCTGCCAGAACACCAGACGTGGATCGTCGGGGTACGCGAGCGGATCGAGCGTCATCGTCGTGTTCTCGAAGGGGGAATTACCCCACTCGGACCCAGGGACAGCCAACGCGTAGTCGAGGTCGAAGCGATGGTCTGCGGTGTACCACCGCGTCGGGTCTGCGGGGTCGGGTGCGGCAGTGTCGACGTAGCAGAGTCCCAGGGCCGCCCACGCGGGGTCGCCCGTCGCCGTGAACTTCCGCACGTCGGCCTGGCCGGCGTGGTGATTGGTTGCGCCGCCGGGGTTCTCTAGCCCGTCGAGGCCTTCCCGGACCGACCGTATGCCTGCGGCGCCGACGTAGACGTTGCCCTCGCCGTCGACGTCGACGCCGGACGGGCCGACGAGCCGATCGGGACCGTACCGCCGGGACTCACCCTGGTACACACCGCCCGTACTCCCGATCGTATCGACGAGGGACGCGGAGTCCCCGTCGACGGAGAACCGGAGCACCTGCTGGCGCGGGCCGTTCTCGGCCACGAGCAGTCGCCCGGACTCGTCGAACGTGAGGTCGGTCGGCGCAGTCAGTTCGTCGGCGGGAATCGTCGTCCCCTGCGTGCGCCCCTGGCGGTCGTAGGCCTTGATGACGTAGGCCGGCTCGTCGGCATCAGCTCTCCCCTCGATCACGTGGAGGCGGCCTGCGTCGTCGACGGCGAGTTTCTCCGGGTGTCCCGTTCGTTCCCCGTCGTAGATCTCGAGATCCCGGACCCAGGACATGGAGTCGGTGTCGTAGACTGCGATCCGCGGGCCCGCAGGATCCGAGACAAACAGTTCGCCGTCGTGGTGTGCCAGCCCCCGGATATCGTCTCCGTTCTCCGAGACAAACAGCACGTTTCCCAGGAACCCGCCACCGCCGTCGAACGGCGCTGCAGAGTAGTCCGTCCGGTCGTAGCGCTTGACGCCGAACCACTCCTCGCCGGGTTCTGGCAACTGCTCGCCGTCCCAGCGACTGTCGGTCCAGTTACCGGTGTTGCCCCACCCCATCGAGACGTAGGCGTACTGGTCGTCGGTCGCAACGTCGTTGCCACCGGACCGGCCCCACCCGTGCAGATCGTCACAGACGCCGATTATCTCACCGTCGTGATAGACCGTGGCCTCGTTGCCGCCCTCGTCCCAGTAGCAGTTGGTAAACACCCCGCCGTTCGCGGTCACGTCGATGCCCTTTATCGTGTTCGTCTGGACGTGGGTCCGGTCGTCCGCGCCGTGGGCGTCTCCGGTGTCGCCCAGCCAGGACATCAGGTAGTCCTCAACGGGAGTCTCGAGCGAGGGAGTGTCAGTGACGGTCTCACCGGGTGTGGGAGTGCCAGTGACGACCTCACCGGGTGTGGGAGTGCCAGTGCCCGTCCGAGCGGTGGCCAGGGGCGTTTCGGTAGACGTCTCGTCAACAGGAGGAGTAGTGGTTGTGTCTCCGATGGCGTTACAGCCCGCGAACAGCCCCATCCCGAGGAGCGCCGAGGTGCGGAGAAACCGACGACGAGTACGATCCTCATCGTTCGTCATACTCATCGACTTTGACGCCCGGATTATTAAACTAGGAGCGCTCTTCTCACAGAGATTGTTGATACAGTTGACGCTGAAAGATAGCTGGTGAAGTCAAGCCGTCTCAGCTACTCATGGAGATGATCTCTAAACCAGTAGCAGTAAACCTAATCGCCAGACGGCGCCCCATCAATAATCTACCCTAGAATACCGATCGTACTATCTTCTGACGGCGAGAGAATCCCGCCGTTCACGGCGCGGAGGATGTCACACCCCCAACACCTCCTGTCGCCTCTCGAGCAGTTCGGGGTCCGTGTCCTCGTCCGAGAGGGCCTCCTTTTTGTCCAGCAAACGCCCTTTGAGGTCCGACTCCACGTCCTCGTACTCGGGGTCTCCGTAGACGTTGTTCGTCTCCTTCGGATCCTCCTTTAGGTCGTACAGCTCGGCCCCCGGCTCGGTCGATTGGAACCCAGTCACGCCGAGGTTCAGCCCGTAATAGAAAATCAGCTTGTAGCGGTCGGTGCGGATGCCGTAGTGAGCGGGACGAACCCCTCCCCACGGAACGGGTATGCCTTCGCTGTCCTGGCCCCAGTACCGGTAGTACATCGAATCGCGCCAGTCCTCCGGGTTCGCTCCTCGCAAAAACGGTCTGAGACTCTCCCCGTCCATGTATGCCGGCGTAGCGAGGTTCATCTCCCTGAGTCCGGCGTAGTCGAGAATCGTCGGTGCGAAGTCGACGTTCAGAGTGATGTCGTCGATGACCGTTCCGGGATCGATTTCGGGGGGATACCGAACCACCGTCGGCATTCGAATTCCCTCCTCGAACATCCATCGCTTGTCGACGTAGTGGTGCTCCCCGAGAAAGTATCCCTGGTCGCTGGTGTAGATGACTATCGTGTCGTCGAGAATTCCCTCCTCTTCGAGATGGTCGAGCAACCGGCCGATGTTGTCGTCGATGGCGGCCGCACTCCGGAGGTACATCTTGATGAATGCCTGGTACGCCTCGCGTCTGAACTCGTCTCCGTGCTGTTCCTCTTCGGGAACGTCGGAATCCCAGACGCCGTGCTGGCGAATCAGTGACCGGCCCATCGACTCGATCGTGGGACCGAATCTGGCGTCCTCATCGATCGTGTTCGAGTTCTCGTTGCCGACATCCAAGATCACGTCGGGATCACCCCTCGACGCGGGCGATCGATGGCTCAGATCCTCGAACAGCGTCTCCGGTTCCGGGATGTCCTCCCCCTCGAAGAGGTCGGCGAACCGGTCCGGATACCGAAAGTCCTCGTGACACGCTTTGAACTGGGTGACCATGAAGAACGGCTCCTCGGAGTCCTCCCGATTCTGTAACCAGTTGATCGACCGGTCCGCAATGACGTCACTCGAGAACCCGTCGTGCTGCGTGCTGCCCGACTCCGATTTCAGAGTGGGACTGAAATACGCTCCCTGGCCGAGGAGTCGCTCCCAGTGGTCGAACCCTTCCGGATCCGTCCCCAGGTGCCATTTGCCGATCATCGCGGTTTCGTACCCCAGATTCCCGATCTCGTTTGCAACGGTTGGCTGACTCGGGTCGAACTGGTCGGTGTTGTACCGCACACCGTGGCCATGGCTGTACTGCCCGGTGAGGATGCTCGCCCGGCTGGGCGCACACAGGGAGTTGGTGGCAAAGCAGTTGTTCAGGCGGGCCCCCTCTTCGGCGAGTCGGGTGATGTTCGAGTTGGTACCGCTCGCTTCGACGACGTCTCCGAGGTGAGAACCCACCGTCGGCAGTGAGTCGTCGTTGGCGAACACGCTGACGGCCTGTGCCGTGTGGTCGTCCGAGGTGATGAGTAAGACGTTGGGCTGTGAATCGTCTCTGGGGTTAGGCGTGGGAGTGGTCGTGTCCACGGTGGTCGATGTGGCGGAGGCAGTCGTATCCACCGGCGTGTCAGTAGTGTCCGACGTCTGCGTGTCAGTCGGACCACCGCCGTCGCTGCCGAGACACCCGGCGGCACCGGTTGCGCCGAGCGCCCCGACGACCTTCAGGAACTTTCGACGGTTCGCGTGATCACCACGGTCATCCATATTATCCATTATTGATTTTCGTTTTGTTTTATCGTATATGTCTTTTGTGGAGCGTCCGTAGCTGAGCCTCACTTCGAAGGGTCCGTTCCCGACACCCCACCGCCGGAATTCTCCCCCCGGTACCCGATCTCCGGCACCCCGAACCGACAGGACTGGGTATCTCCGGTCCCGACCCCTGCGCGTGCCCTCCGACGACGCCCCGGACGCGAACGACGCCACCGCGGATCCGGCCGCCGCGTACTGTCCGGCCTGCGAGCACCTGCTCGCCGACCGGGACGTGGTGAAGATCATCGGCCGGCACATGGACGGCGTCGACCCCACGTTCAAATGTCCGGTCTGTGACGGCGAGGTGACCCATCCCTCCCGCGCCCCCGCGGACGCCGACACGTACGACTCGGGGCGCTCTCGGTCCGACCCCGCGTCCGGGAGCGCCGGTTTCGCCGGTGGCGACGCGACCACGGTCGTCGACGCCGTCCCGCCACTCGACGCCGGCGAGGTCAGGTCGGGCGACCGCATCACGGTCCACTACGACGCGCCGGGACGGGCGGCCCGCCAGACCGACGCCGGAACCGTCACGGGGGTCGAAGACGGCGTCACCTTCGAGACGGACACCCGGCGCTCGCGACGTCTCGATCCCGTGACGGGCGTGCTCTCGGAGGTCGACGGGGCATCCGGTGGCGACGATATCGGGCGGGCGACTCGGGTGCGGATCACCCGATGACTCGGGGCACCGTCACGGCTTCACGAGTACCTTGATGGCCTCGCGCTCGTCCATCGCGCGGTACCCCTCGGGCACTCCATCGAGGTCGACCGTCTTCGTGAAGATCGGCGAGGGGTCGAGCGTCCCCTGGAGAACGTCCGCGAGCAGGTCCTCGGCGTAGGCCCGGACCGGTGCGACGCCGCCACGGAGAGTGATGTTGTCGGTGAACAGGGAGAACACGTCCAGGCCCGCCTCGTCCACGCCGTAGGGCACCCCGACGTACCCCACTGTTCCGCCCGGCCGGCACACCTCGATGGCCGTCTCCATCGCCGAGGCCGCGCCGACACACTCCATGACGTGGTCGGCGCCGCCCTGAGTGAGTTCGCGGGCGCGCTCGATCGCCTCCTCGCCGCGCTTCGCGACCGTCTCGGTCGCGCCGAACTCCCCGGCGAGGTCGAGCCGATCCGCGTGGTGGCCCATCGCGACGATCCGTTTTGCGCCCAGTCGCCGGGCCGCGAGAACGCCACACAGCCCGACCGCGCCGTCGCCGACGACGACGCAGGTGTCGCCCGGGCCGACCCCCGCGTTGACCGCGGCGTGGTGACCCGTTCCCATCACGTCCGTCAGCGGGAGGACCGCTTCGAGCGTCTCCTCGTCGTCGGCGTACCGGTCGGGCACCCGGACGAGCGTCCCGTCGGCCTCGGTGGCGCGGACGTACTCGCCCTGGCCGCCGCCGTTGTCCTCGCCCCAGGAGTCGCCGTTCACACAGGAGGTGTGCAGGCCCCTCCGGCAGAACTCACA
>CAYSJP010000025.1:0-15333 GCA_964431395.1 uncultured Halobacteriales archaeon | reverse complement strand
CCGTGGCCACCCGAGAGGTCCATCAGCATCGTGATCGACAGCGAGAACGCGCCGATGGTGAACGCGCCACCGACGGCCCGCAGGACAAGCACCACGTCGAAGCTCGCGCCGATGCCGGGCGCCACTGCCACCGCGAGATAGCTCCCTGCTCCCCCTGCCGCACCGAGGACGACCAGTGGCCTCCGGGATCCGAACGCGTCACTGCCGATCCCCCAGAGGACGGCACAGACGACGAACGACGCGAACTCGGCGACGAGAAACGACGTCCCGGCGAGGATACCCTCCCCACCGCCGAGTGCCGCGATCGTCTCCTCCAGGCCGGGATACAGAAACACCTGTGATACGAGGACGATCCACACGACGAGCGCGAGTCGGGTTCGTTCACGCATCGGTGTATCCGTTCACCGTTCGCCCCGGGAGTTCAGCGACCCGAGAGTATACCGGTTTGTGTACGGCCAGCATCATCTTCGGACGTGGATTTCCGCTACGGCCGGCATCGGCTTGGGTTTCGCGTTCCTGTAACCGGTTTTACTATGAGCCGTCCTCGCGCCGGGATCGCTCCCGCCGCTCCTGCCGCCCCCGTCGGCCCTTCGTCTGGCGGTGATCCCCCTCCATCAACTCCGACATCGTTTCCAGAACGGCCCGCCCGTCCGCCTCCGTGTGTTCGGCCGGATCACGCATCGGAACGAGCAGGAACCCACGTCCGCGGATCTCGGTCGCGTGGGCCGACTCGATATCCGGGGGCTCATCGAGCGTGGTGTGTTCGGCCACGAGCACCCGGAGCGCGCGCTCGCCGACGGGGACGAGCACCTCCGGGTTGATCATCCGCACCTCGGCGTTCAGAAACGGATCGCAGGTCCCGACTTCCTCGTCGGTCGGCGGTCGGTCGGGATGGCGACACCGGGTGAGATACGTCAGGTACGCGTTCTCGATGTCAGGTCGCACGGCCCCGGGTGGCGAGTCACTCAGTCCGAGACCACCGAGTAGGGCCTGCACCTCACGCCCGGGTTCGTCACCGACGAAAGGGATGCCAGCCGCCTCGGCCCCCGCGGTCGGTGCCTCGCCGACGACGAGGACGTCCGCCCCGACGTCGCCGTAGCCATGCACCACGCACTCCCGACACTCACGCAGGCCCGGACAGTTCCGACAGGCTTCGTCGAGCCCCAGGGGGTTCCGGAGCGATTCCTGCTCGGCGTCCACGCCGGACACGAAGCGCTCGATAAAACAAAAAGCTTCAGTATCCGTTTCCGACAGGTGATACTGACTACTGTAGGCAATTACCGCATCGACCACCCGACACCGGCGGAGCGATTAAGTGGCTGAGACCACATCGTCATAATGTACCATGTGTCATGGATTCAAATCCCGAGACTGGACACGTGAGAGCGAAGAGGAGTCCGAGGAGATGACTGACGACCCGTCGCCGTTCGACGACGAACCGGCCGAAGACGTCGAGATTCTCACCGACGGCGGGGACGGCGAGGAGTAGGCCGACGACGGACAGTTACTGATCGTTGTCGTCCGCTCGAAGAGCGCCGTACCGACCGACGAGAGTCTCGACTGACTACAGGGTCGTGACCGGGATCGTTTCGCCGCCGTGTCGATCCTCGTGGTTCCTGCTCGGAAGTTGCCAGTCGATCGAAAGTCGCCGGCCGGGGAACCGTGGCTGGCCGACGACTTCGAGCGTCCGGTCGGCAGCAGCCTCCGTGATCGGCGCGCCGATCATGAGCCGCGCGACGTCGGCTCGCGAGACCGTCCCCCAGAGCTTCGCGCCCGGTTCGGCGACGGTCACGTCGTCGGTCCGGGGACCGTTCGTGAGAACGCCCGGCCGAAGGATCGTGTGGCGTACGTCGGCGTCCCGGAGCGCCGTCTCGGTCCCGGCTTTGGCTCGCTGGACCGGTCCGAGCACCACGTCGAAGGCCGTCGCCAGCGGGCTGGCCGGATCGTCTCCGACACCCACAGCCGACTCCATGACGAACGCTCCGACGCCGGCGTCGACAGCCGCATCGAGGAGCGCCCGAACCCCCTCGCCGTCGACGAGCGGGCCCGGCGACCGGATGCCTCCGACCGTCGATCCGACCGCGCTCAACACGGCGTCGACACCCGCGACCGCACCGGGGAGATCCGCCGGGTCGAGGAGGTCCTCGACGACGACTTCGTCGGCCCCGGCCCTTCGCAGGTCCCGTCGCTTCCCCGGCGAGCGCGTCAGTGCCCGCACGGTGTTCACCCTCGGCGCGAGCAGTCGTAGCAGTTCCCCACCCGTTGCCCCGCTGGCTCCCGCGACCAGCACCGTCTCGATGTCCGTCGCGTCCATGGTAGTGCCTGGGGCCGCCACACACATGACTGACACGCTACGTGGCACCTGCCCCTTCGCGGTTGTTCCCATCTCTGCTTGGCGTACTCTCTCCCCGACGTGCGTCTCGATGGTCGTGGCCCGCTCGACCGCCGGCGACGCCGGCCCGGATCATCCCGTCGTCGAGTTCGAGTCGCTGTCCACCGCTTTCGACCGCGTAGAACGAATCGCAGATCCGGACGTACGGCGCGTCGGTGTCGGGTGCCCCGCGGTACGTCGGCGCGCGTTCGCCCGGCTCGTAGAGCGCACCGGTCACCCCGGTGCCGCCGGCGACCCCACGAACCAGACGCACACCCTTCCGTTGGGTCCGGCCGATTGTGGCCTCTTCGGACGGGTCAGTCGCCGGAATCGACGCCCGCCACGGGCGCGTGTCGGGCAGGTTATCACCGACCACCGGCAATCAGAACTCACGAACTGCCCATGCTCGGGTATCCGGGGATGAACCACACCCTCCGCGACCGTGATCCGCCGGTCCGGTGCAACCGGAGCATGCGAAAAGCCACCTTCGAGGAGCGGGGGCCGTCGTACGCCTCCGAGCTCGCGCTCCGGAACGTGCGGGACCTCCGGACGGTGCTCGAGTGGAACGCGGCCCACGGCATCCACTTCTACCGGTGTCCCTCGAAACTCGTCCCGTGGAACTCCCAGTTCGACCTCGAGGCGCTTCCCGACTACGAGGCGCTCCGGACGGCAGCCCGTCGCTGCGGGGCGGTCATCGAGGATCACGACATGCGACTCACGTTTCACCCGGACTACTGGTGTCGCCTCGCCAGCGACGACGCCGGGACCCGCGCGTCCTCGATCGCCGCCGTCGAGTATCACGCCGACTGGTTCGAGTTGCTGGGCCTCGAGGCCACCCCGTACTACGGCATCAACGTCCACATAGGCGCGACGTACGGTGACAAGGCCGCGACCGCCGAACGGTTCCGGGCGGCCGTCGCCGAACTCTCGCCGCAGGCACGCGCCCACCTCACCGTCGAGAACGACGACAAATCCGGCCTCTGGGGAGTGCCCGAACTCGTCGACGCCGTCGAGGGGACCGGCGTTCCGGTCCTGTTCGATCACCACCACCACTCCTTCACCGACCGGGGATTGAGCTACCGCGAGGGCTTCGAACTGGCCGCCGGAACCTGGGGCGGGGTGCGGCCGGCGACGCACTACTCCGAACCGGCGTGCCTCCGGGACGGGGACGCCCGGCCCCAGGCCCACGCCGAGTGCGTCGCCGACCTGCCGGCGTGGCTCCGCCGGCGATCGGACGTGATGATCGAAGCGGACGGGAAGGAAGGAGCCGTGGCCCGGGTTCGCTGAGCGGGGGGCGGTCGGCAACGGGAGGGCCATTCACTCACGAGCCCAGGTGGAAAACACCCACAGGACGGGAACCGTTTTTCCGGTGCAGTCATTACGAACTGTCGTGTCCACCCCAGCAATACCGACCGTTCCGGCGGCGGAGGCTGCCCCCGCCCCGCCCGGCGGAACGGGGTGTGTGCTCTGGCACCGCCGCAACCTGCGGGTGACCGATCACCCGGCACTCGCCTACGCCGCCCGGGAGTACGACACGGTGATGCCGGTGTTCGTCTTCGACCCCGCCTTCTACGGTCCCGACGGGCTCGCGTGTGACGCCCGGATCGGGGTCCTGCACGAGTCGCTCGCGAGCCTCCGGCGGCTCTACGAGGCGGTGGGAGGGTCCCTCAGCTTCGCCCACGGTGACGCGGTCGAGGTTCTCGGCTACCTCCACGACGCCGGGTGGGACGTCGTCGCGACCGCCGACCCCACGGCGTCCTACGGCGCGGAGCGGGACGACCGTGCCGCGAATCGGTGTGATGCGGCGTTCGTCGACGGCGACGGCCTCGTCAGGGGCCGGACCTGGACCCGCGAGAACTGGAGTGACCGCGTCGAACGGTGGTTCGAGGCCGAGCCGCCGACGTGGGACCCCGAGGCGGTCGCCTTCCGGTCGCTCGAGGAGCAGGTCACGACCGGGACGATCGAGGACGCGTACGACATCGAGCCGACGAAGTCGAAGGTTCCCGAGGGCGGGCGCGGGCCCGGGGTCCGGAAGCTGCGGGAGTTCGTCGAGAGGATCGGGGCCTATCCCGGCAACATCTCCGCGCCGACCGACGCCCGGACCGGGACGAGCCAGCTCTCGCCGTACCTGCGGTTCGGGTCGCTGTCGGTCCGGGAGGTCTATCAGTACGTCCAGGAAAACGCCCCCGACGGCGCCGGCAAGGAGATGTTCGTCTCGCGGCTGTTCTGGAACAAACACTACCACCAGAAACTCGAGGACTGGGCCGGGTGGATGACCGAGGCAGTCAACCCCGTGATGCAGGGAACCCGATCGGCGAGTCACGACTCCGAACTGGTCGCGGCGTGGAAGCGCGGGGAGACGGGGTTCCCGATGGTGGACGCCTCGATGCGGTGTCTCGTCGAGACCGGGTGGCTCAACTTCCGGATGCGCGCCATGTGTGCGAGCGTCTTCGCCGACCTCCTCCAGCAGCCCTGGTACATCGGGGCGGACTTCTACCACTACCACCTCGTCGACTCGGATCCGGCGATCAACTACACCCAGTGGCAGTCACAGGCCGGCACCGTCGGGACGAACCTGATGCGGATCTACAACCCGATCAAGCAGGTCCGGGACAACGACCCCGACGGGGAGTACGTCAAACGGTACGTCCCCGAGCTCCGCGCGCTGCCCGTCGAGCACCTCGATCGGCCCGAGAAGACGCCGCTCCACGTCCAGGAGGAGTCCGGCGTCGTCGTCGGCGATGACTACCCCTATCCGGTCGTCGAGTACGAGGCCGCACGCGAGCGCGCCATGGAAAAATACGAGCGACTCAAGCCTGATGCCCTCGCCGCCCTCGAGGAACCCGAGGTCGCCCGGCGGGCGTCACTGTCCTCGCGTTCACAGCCACTGGAGAAACGCGAGGCAGTCTCCGAGCAGGACTCCAACGAACAGGCGTCGTTAGCGTCGTTCTCGCAGTCCGACTCGGCGCCCGACTGAGTCGCTCCAGCTGGGTGGGTTCAAAGGGTATTCGGCGTTGCACCGAGTAACGAACGTATGCGACTGTTCTGGCATCAACGCGACTTGCGAACCCGTGACAACGCCGGGCTCGCGGTCGCGGCACGATCCGACTCCGTCCTGCCGGTGTACGTGTACGACACGGACCTGCTCGAACACGTCGGGCGGCGACAGCGCGCGCTGTGGATGTCGGGCGTTCGAAAGCTCAAGAAACGGTACGGGGAGATGGGGAGTGACCTGGTCGTCCGGAGCGGCGAGTCCGCGGGGACGCTCGCCTCGCTGGCCGAGAAACTCGACGCCGATGGGGTGTACTACAACGAGCACTACCGGCCAGCGAGACACAACGCACAGCGACGCGTCGAGGAGACGCTGGCGAGCGTAGGTATCGACGCGGAATCGAAAACCGACCTGGTGCTGGTCGATCCCGGCCGACTCGAACAGTCGTACCCGAACCACAGCCAGTTTCACTCCGACTGGGAGCAGGTGCCCAAAACGACGCCGTACGACGAACCCGATTCGGACGCGCTCGTGTCGGTGGAGGATACCAAGACGGTGCCCGTTCCCGACGTGGACATCGACCTGCCGCCGGCCGGCTACGAGGCTGCCCGCGAGCGGTTCGATGCGTTTCTGGACACCGGGATTCTGAACTACAACGACACCCGCGACGACCTGCCGCGGGCGGTCGAAGCGCCGACGGCGGCGGTATCTCGCATGTCACCGTATCTCGCCGGCGGCATGATCGGGATCCGGGAGGTGTGGGCCGGGGCGTCGGACGTCTACGACGCCGTCACCGGGCGGGAGCGACGGAACGTCGACAAGTACCGGTACGAACTGTCCTGGCGCGAGCAGAACTACCACCTGCTGTACCACAATCCGACCCTGGGAACGGAGAACTACGTCGACATGCCCAACGAGATCGAGTGGCGCGACGACGGGAGCGATCTGGAGGCGTGGAAGGCGGGCGAAACGGGCTACCCGCTCGTCGATGCCGGGATGCGCCAACTCGACCGGGAGGGATACATCCACAACCGCCCGCGACAGGTCGTCGCCTCGTTTCTCACCAAGCACCTGCTGATCGACTGGCGGGAAGGGGCCCGTCACTTCCAGAAACAGCTGATCGATCACGATTACGCGTCGAACAACGGCGGCTGGCAGTGGACGGCATCGACGGGAACCGACTCGGTCGACGTCCGCATCTTCGATCCGGTGAGCCAGGCGAGCAAGTACGACGACGGCGCGAAATACATCACCGAATACGTCCCCGAACTCGAGGACGTCCCCGCACGGAAGATCGTAGACTGGCCGACGCTGTCCGCGGCCGAGCGTGATCGGCTGTCTCCCGACTATCCGGATCCGATAGTGGACCGGAACCAGGGGTACGAGCGGGCCCAGCGGACGTTCGAGAAAGCCCTCGGCAAGCGCTGATACCGGACCCTGGATGGGCCACTCTCTCGAGTCACTCTCCCGCGGGTTACTCGTTCCCGCCGAGCGATTTCACTTCGCCACCGGCCGCGGACACGCGTCGGCGCAGTTCGTCGGAGGCCGTCCGAGCGACTTCGACGCGTACGTGTATCGCGTCGTCGTACTCGATCGCGTGGACGGTCGCCCGGTCGTGTAGTTCCGCCACGAGCGCGTGGGCGTCGTCGCCGTAGGGCAGTTTGACCACGCACGTCGCGGTCTCGAGGAGCCCATCGAGTACCCCTCTGGCCGTGGCGGGGTCCGGGGCATCGAGCGACCGGCACGGCGCGTCGAAGCGCTCGGCGACCGCCTCCCGGAGGGAATCGTCGCCTTCCTCGAGCACGAGCACGCACGCGGCCCCATTTAGCGCCGCCGGCAGCCCCGGAACCGCCTCCGTCAGCCATCCCGGGAGACCGTCGTTCCCCGGCACGCCGGGCGCGTCGGTCACCGCGACCGTGTGTGGTCCGACGGCCGTCGTCGCGGTCACGACCCGGGCCGGCCGGCCCGCCCCCGAGGTGGCGGCCTCCCCGGTGAGCGCAGTCCAGAGCGCCGTCGTGGGGGCGTCGACCCGGCCCAGTAACACGACCCTGGCGTCGGCGGCCGCGTGGCTGGTCCGAACGCGCCGACGGGCCGTCTCCCGTCGCTCATCGAGCGTGTCGCGCAGGTCCTGTATCCGCTCCTCGCTGTGGGCAAGTCTGCCGCTCGTGCCGGACGGCCCCCGCGTCGACGCCTCGCGCTGTGAGTTGGCTGCCTGGCGGCGCGCGATGCGGGCCGCTCGTAACTCGACGCGCGTCGCCGCCACCGGGTTCGCCCCGGCCAGCCGCTCCCACAGCACTCTGCGCTTGTCCACGACGGTCACCGACCGGAGTCGCGCCCGCAGGTCCGCGATCTGACCGGGATGGGGTGTGCCGTCGACCACGAGCGTCAGTGGTCCCCGGCCCGGATCAGCCGCGCGCTGCTCGATCCGCTCGATCGTCGCTGGAGAGAGGTAGTACCGCCCGTTCTCCGGGCGATCACTCTCGGAGGTCGAGACCGGCTCGTGCCCTCGCGCGGCGACGAGGGGCGGCAAGCCACGGGTAGGTCGCCCGGACTGGCTCACGATCAACGCTGGGTCGTCCATCAGGGTGTATCCTCACTACGGGCGTGGTCACACTACGGGAGCGTCCCACTTTGTCCTGTCGCGGCACCGCGGGGGGCTGCGCGCTCGTGACCGACGGCTCCGGAGATTCACGGTCCCGGGACGTCCGGGTTCCCAGCAGTATTTGTTTGCGCCTGACGAACTACCGTCTGATGAACGCCGTGGACGGCTGGAGGCGGTCCGGTGACTGGTGAGCGGGATCGGCTGCCGGCTGAAACGCTCTCGCCGCTGGCCGCGCGGGTCGACGAGGCGCTGGCTCTCTACGGGTACGAGATCGCCCCGACCGTCGAGGCTATCGACGATGCCGTTTCCGGACATGGCGGGCTGTTCGACCCGCGGACGACGGACACGGAGCGACGGGTAGCCGTCGACGAGGTGATTGCGGCCGGGGCGCCAGCCACGCACCCCGCGGCCGAGTCAGCGGCGTCGGAACTCGTCATCTACGTCGACGGGAGTTCTCGGGGGAATCCTGGTCCCGCCGGAGCCGGGGCCGTCCTGCGGACGGAGGAGACACCCCTCGCTCGACTCGGCCGGCCGGTCGGCTCACACACGGGGAACAACATCGCCGAGTACGCCGCCCTCCAGCTTGGACTCGAGGCTGCAGTCGCGCGCTTCGATCCCGGCGACCTCGAGATCCGCATCGACTCGATGACCGTGATCCAGGACGTGTGGGGCGGCGAGGAAAACGCCACACCGGCCGGACCGTACCGGGCAGCCATCGAAACGCGTCTTTCGACCCTCCGCTCACACGAGTGGACGCACCTGGCCGACAGCGAATTCAATCCGGCCGACGCTCGGGCCACGGTCGGGGCCGATATCGCGGCGCTCGGGCCAGGATGATCGCGTCCAGCATTCCTCTTCGTGGACCCCCCCGGACTAGCAGTCCTCGGGATACTCATACTGTCGGCTGTAACTTCGTAACTATACTCGCCACCCCGGGGTGGCAAAACTCTGTACGGACTTACAGCCGACAGTATCAGCCCTGCTCGGCCCGACGGCCTCGCCGAGAGTGGGGAGCGTGGCGCACGTACGGAGCTAATCCTGCTGGATCACCATGACTTTCACCCGCCGAACACCGTCGAAGTCCCTGAGTCGGTACGTCAGTTCCCGGACGCGCTCGGCGGCTCCGCGACAGAACAGGGACTCCAGACACCACTCTCCCTGGTGGGTGTGGCTCGTATTCAGAATGACGTCCTGGTAGTCGTGTTGCACACCGTGAAGCTCTTGGATGACCTCGTGGTGCCTCTGACATCCTCCACACGGCTAAAGCCGTGGGGTTCCCCCACTGGGGGTTGAATCCACGAGTAGCGGGAGGTTCGCAGGTTCGTCGTCACGTTGGACGATGACCTGCGTTTCGGGCTGTGCCAGTACAGCCCCCGCCTCGGACAGCGGTTTCGAGAACTTGCCCAAGGCTCGTTTGCCGATATTCAATGCACCGTTCTTGTCTGCATTGTCATCAAGTCCACATTCAGGACACTGGAAGCGACCCTGCGTTGCTCGGACCCCCTCGCAGGCGCAGCGGTTGCACGTTTGGGACGTGTCGTATTCGTCGACCAACTGTAGGTCAATACCTGCGTCGTGGGCTTTGTACTCGATGTAATTCAGGAGCCGAGCGAACGGCATCTTGTGGGTCTTGTCGTTGACGTACCGCCCTTTGTCGTTGTCCTTGCGAATCCCACCGAGGTCGCCAATCATGATGACTGCGTTCCGGTCTTCGGCGTCTTCCACGATGGAACGAGCAATCTTGTGGAGTCGGTCGTCTACCTTCCGCGCTTCAGCGTCACCGATACACTCGACCACCTGCTGTCCCTGTCGAGGTTTCGCTTTTCCGATGGACTTGCGGAGTTGTTTGTAGTGTTCGCGGATTCGGCGTACTTCTTCACCGTAGAACGTCGTTTTGCGGTCGGAGAGGAACGCGCAGGTAGCGACCCACCGTACGCCCATGTCAATAGCCAGCACGTCGTCGTACTCGTCGGCTACGGTCACAGACCGTTTAACAACGAGATGAACGTACCAGTCACCGTCACGGAGCACTAGTTCGCTGTCTCGAAGATCCCCGTTACGAACGAGTTGTCCGTCCTTTTGTGGGACGTGGGCTGGACACCAGATGGAGTTGCCCTGTCCTTTTTCGGGGTCATAGACAGGAACTTTGACCCACCACGACGAGAGAACGGTGTCCTCATCGTGGGCCACATCCAGTGCGTCGTTGCGGAGAACGACAGGCTGTTCGGTGTCCTCGTTCGGGTCTTTCTGTCGCTGGACTTTCGATGCCTGTTGCTTGGTTGCAGAGTAGAGGTCGGCGTCTCCCCCGTGAACCTCAGTCTGGAACGCCTCGTACTCACGGGCCAGCAGGTCGGCTTTTCTGTTGGTCAGTGAATAGAGTTTGACCCGCACTGTGGTTGAGACGTTCCGTTGCATGGTTATTCACCTGCTTGGGCGTCAATATACTCATCGATGACTTCGCCGGACACATCGCCTGCAGTTGAGACGAAGTACGAGCGTGTCCACAGCGACGGCAGGCCAAAGTCGAACTCCTCCCGGAGTCGGCGTGAGGAGTAGCCCTTGACCTGTTGCATTATTTTGTTCGGGGCAAGCGTCGGGTCGCCCGTGATGAACAAGTGTACGTGGTCGGGCCGAATCGCCAACTCCAAGATCTCCAAGTCGAGTTCGTCGGCTTTCTCCTCAATGAGTTCTTCGAGTCGGTCACGCACCTTGCCTTCGAGTACCGATTTACGGTACTTTGGACACCAGATGAAGTGGTACTGGAGTTTGTGAATGTTGGTACGTTCCCTGTCGAATCCACGAGGCATCGTCAGTATATAGAACTTACTCACCTAAAGATGTTATGCAAACATCCAACCCCAGCCGTAGCTATGAGTGTGGATGGATTCACAGTTGTCGGCTTCATCTCACGGCTAAAGCCGATGGGCTTTCGCCTCGCTACCGTTGTAATCGAACCCGACGAGTGTGACGATTTCGCCGGTCGTCTCCTCGAGCCGGGAATGTGATTCGATGTACTCCAGCATCGCCTCCCTGACGCCTCTCGACCGCGAGTCCAGTCCTTGCTCCTGGCACACACGATCGAACTCCTCGACGACCTCGTCGGGGATGTTGAAACTCGTTCGCATCGTCTGACCTCGTCGTATGTCCCTTCCCCCGATTCCGTATAAAAACCTATACCCTCGCTCCGCGCGAATCTTCCCTCACGGAATGGTTTTCGAGGAATTCGGGATCTTTGCCGGGGCGGTCGCGCTCGGCGCGGTCCACGGGATCGAACCAGGACACGGCTGGCCCGTTGCCGCCTCCTACGCACTCGATCAGACGAACAAGTGGCTGTACGGGTTCGCTGCGAGTCTCATCCTCGGTGTCGGCCACCTCATCAGCAGCATCGCGATGGTGGGAGCGTTCTTCTACGCGAAGGACTACTTCGACCTCACGCAGGTCAACGACCCGATCCGGGTCTTCGAAGGGATCCACATCGGTGGGCCAGTCAGCCTCGTGGCCGGGGTGTTGCTCATCGCTCTTGGCATCCGGGAGTACACTCACGGGCATACCCACGATCCCGGTGACGATCATGGCCACACGCACGAGCGAAACGACTCCGATACCCACGACCACGACGGGGAACGCTTCCTGTCCCGACTGACAGGGTTCCTTCCGTTCGGCGATGGGCACACTCACGCACACGGTGACCGTGACGAGGCTGCCGATCGGGGGCTTCTCGGGATCGCGTGGTTCGCGTTCGTTCTCGGGTTTGCCCACGAGGAGGAGTTCGAGATCATCGCGCTCTGTGCCGGATCGAACTACTGCCTCGAACTGATGAGCGCGTACGCCATCACGGTCATCCTGGGGATCGTCGGTCTGACTATGCTGTTGATCGCGGGCTACCACCGGTCCGAAGAACGGATCGAGCAGTACACGCCGTATCTCCCCGTATTCTCCGCTGCTGTGCTCGTCATCATGGGCCTCGGGTTCATTACGGGAGTTCTCTGAGGCGAGTCTGCCAGCGTCACACGGTCGTTGTATTCGCTCCACCAATCACCGTTTGGGCCCCCGGTTCGTGTGAGCGCGGTCTACTCCTCCAGGCCGGTTCCGGGCGAACCGCTCGGACTCCGCCGTCTCCCCTTGACGTAGCGATATATCGGATAGAGATAGTCCTCGATCGGGCCCTGTACACCCCGTGGACTGGCGTACACGAGAACTGGTAGCCCGGTCCCCTGTGCGAGTTGAATGACGTTGTCGGGCGTGCTGCCGAACACGCGACGACGGAGGCGTCGCGTCCGCGTTGCACCGATAAGCAGAATCCCGCCGTTCTCGGTCGCCTGCTCGACCAACCCGTCCGCAACTGTCTGAGCGTCGAGATTATACAGACGTTCCACGAGGTGGAGTGCCAGCAAACTCTGGAACGTCGCTAACTACCACTCCCGGCAAGTCTGGGAGGAAACGAGCGAGATTCCCGACCACGAGGAGTTGAAACACGAGCTGAAGACCCATCCAAAGTACAAGGGACTGCACAGCCAGTCCAGTCAGCGGGTTCTGGAGGAACTCGCTGAAGCCTTCAACTCGTGGTACGGTTCCGACGATGAACGGGACAATCCACCCGGCTACCACAAACGCAACTACTACGACGACGAAGGCCGCCGCGTCCACGAAGAACACCCCCGCAGCACGGTGACGTGGAAACAGAACGGCATCCGCCACGACATCAAAAACAACCGAGTGCGGCTCTCGAAGGGCGCGAACCACAAGGAACACCCGAAGGCATGGGAGTACATCCTTGTCGAGTACGAGACACGCCCCGGTGTCGAGGTTGAAAACCTCAATGATTTGTGATGATGCCATCCGTCTTTAGCTGAGAGAAGAACCTCGTGCCAGCAGCGGCTCATCGAGCCTTCTGTTCCGGAGACGCGATACTACCGGCTGTAATCACTCATCCGGGATCGTCGTGCGGTAGCTTGCGTACGTCAACAGTAACAGAACACCGAGGAGTCCGCCAACGACGAGGTAGACAACTGGCGGAACGGCTCCCGAACTCTCGAATAGAGCCAGACCAGACGCACACACGACGCCCAGATAGAGCACGGGAACAAAAACCGCGGCACCCCCCTGCTGATCGGCAGAGACGCTCGCGTCGGGCCAGTAAGCCATGCCGACGACGACCGCACCCAGGACTGCAGCGACGATAAAACCAGAGAGGGAGACGGACCCCACTACCGGAACGAAGAGGGCTATCGTTCCCGTTTGCAACAGGAGTGCGACGATCACGTCTCGCCCCTCGTGAGCGAGCGACTGGGGCTCACCACGAACGGCATCATACACCGACCACCCGACGATGGCGACGCCAATAGTCCACAGGAGATCGATCCCGACGACGGCCGCCAGTGGGGGCTCTCCGTCCGTCCAGAGGAGTGCACCGCCCACGAGGACGACCCAGAGAGCAGCGCCCGGCAAGAACAGGCCCACGGGGCGACGCACCGCCCCCTCGGGGGGTATCCAGGCCCGCCCGTGCCAGTACTGCTCCCAGAAGGCGGCGTAGAGTGGAATCCGTCGCAGTTGCTGGAACCAGTACACCAATCCGAAGAGGGCGTAGACGAACGGAACGACGAGGAGGCTGACGAGGCCCCACAGCAGGGCGAAGAGTCGGGCCAAATCGAGGAGGGGGAGAGAGGCCAGGTCGTCGAAGCCCGCCTGCCTTAGGGTTGCCATGATGTCCAGGAGCTCCGTTCCAGTCGTGCCCGAGAGCACGAGTCCGATGAGGAACACCGCTCCGGAGAAAAAAATCCCGAGGAGAGATAGCACCGACAGTACCACGCCTTTCATGTTCTGGACCGCGTCGGTGGCTTCGTCGGCGATTCGAAGTTCGATGTCGGCGCCGGACTGCGTGGGCAGGAAGGCTCGAAATCGCCCGGTTCCGGGCACGTAACTCGCCACGAACCCGACGAACACGGCCCCCTCCGGAATCGGATAAAACAGGTTCAGAGACGCCAGTGCGGGGCCGAGAAGGAAACACGGGATGACGTAAAACACACCCACAGCGAGTTCGTTTACCGAGATGGTCAGTGCTCGGGCCCAACGGGGCAAGGCGTCGAGCTGCCTACTGATATCCAGCCGTGACGCAGGCTCGGGTGAAAACCAGTCCGCCACCTCGAAGTGATTGCCGTCCTCGTCGAGCAATCGCTCGCCGCGTCCCAGAAGGATGTAACTGCTGAAGAGGAGTATACTGGCGACTATGCCGACAATCAGAGCCGCCAGCCGGTCTCCGCCCCCGGATGGCACGAGGGTGAACGCCCCGGCAGCCGGCACAGCCTCCAGCCCTCGCCCGAACAGGACGCCGAAATAGACGGTCTCGAGCGCAGCGATGACTCGGAATCCCCGGGCCTCGACAACTGTACCGAACTGACCGAGATACAGCTCGGGCGTATACGCGTAGACGATATAGCCTATGAACACCCACGACAGGTGGTGCCCGACGATCGGTCCATCAACCGACAGCTGATAGACGATCACGCCCGTGAGTACGAGTTCGGCCAGGTCACTCGCGGTCGTGAGGAGGTCTACGGCGGGTCGCGAGACCAAGATACTCACGCCGGCCAGCAACCCCGTGGTTGCCCGCCGCGAGAGTCGCGACACTCCCGGGCGGAACCGCCCGAGCCACCCCATAATACGGGGTTTCGTGATAGTTCGGCTTCAACATTCTGCTGGCCCGCCGCTGGCCCGAATCCACCCTCTCCCTCCATCACGACCTGTTCCGGCACCTCTCGAGCAAACTAGTTCGCTCTCCCCTGTAGGTATGTTCGAAAGTCATTACAGGACCGACCGCAGTGCGTCGTGCGGTTGACCTTATAAAGGCTTTCGGCTCGTGGCGAAAAAATAAAGAGCGGGTCCGGGAACGCCCTGGAGTATCCCTCTCGGACCGGGACGGAAACCGGATCCGGTGACGGCTCGGGGGATCCCTCCCGGATCGTGGCGGTCGGGGTCGGCGACTCGAAGGAAGTCGCAGACGCGACGTTCGAGGAGTCCTTCCGCGACCGGATCGCCTCCTCGCCCGTCGATCACCACACCGCCGGCTTCGAGAATCTCAACGACATCGTGAACGAAGTCGTCGCCGGCGTGCTACGCAGCGAACACGTGTTCCGCCGCGGGAACCTGGCCGACGATCTGTCGGCGCTGTCGAGCGGTGACGGACTCCCGCTTGACGATGATCCGCTGACCGAGTCCGACGAGACGGCCGGTAGTGACGACACCGACCAGCATCACGCTGTCGGCCGTGACTCGATGTGGATACCGCCACCCCGGGGGACGAATTGACTCACGAACGGAGAGCCGACAGTTACTGTCGGAGGGAAGCAGTGATACATTCCGCCGGGGACC
>CAYSJP010000024.1:0-15355 GCA_964431395.1 uncultured Halobacteriales archaeon | reverse complement strand
TCGAGTCGTGGCCCCACTCCGCGAGCTGGTCGTGGATCGCGGTGTACCGGTCGTCGGGGTCGTCGCCGAAGGTGAAAAGCGCCTCCGTACACCCCGCCTCGACCCCGGTCTCGACGATGTCGCGCACCTCCTCGGGGGACAGCAGTGTCGCCTGTCCCGGCGGGTCGAAGTAGGTGCAGTAGGTGCAGGTGTACCGACAGGCGGTGGTGAGGGGGACGAAGACGTTCTTCGCGAACGTGAGCTCGGGCGCGGGGTCGACGTCTCCGGGGCCGGCACCGAGGAGTTCCTCGACGTCGGAGTCGTCGATATCCACCTCGATTCCGTGCTCGCGAGCACCCTCGATCATCGCTTCAGGGTTCCGCTTCGAGGCGTTTATACTGTCGGTCACGCCCCGAGTGTTGCCGGCGTCAGGGACGCCGCCGGATCGCCGCGCGACGCCGTCATAATGACTGTTGTAGGCAATTACCGTATCGACCGCCCGCTATCGGGCGGTCGGACCGGTAAAACGCTACAACAGTCATTATCAGTGGCGGCGAACCCCGACGCGGCCCCCCTCGACGGCGAGTTCGAACCCCCGGTCCTCGAGCCAGGACCGCGCCGCGCCGTCGCCGTGGATCAGCAACTCGGCCAGGTCGGCGGGCTCGTCGACGTCGGTCGCCAGGCGGTGGGAGTCGACGGTCCGGACCGCCGCGCCGACCGCCTCCGCCGCCCGCAGGTGGTCGCGGTAGGAGACGCCGTGGTAGTCCACGCGGAACGCCCCGTGGCGAACCACCAGCGCGTTCGTCCCGCCGCCGCGCCCCGGCGCGATGGTGACGTCGCCGTCGGCGTCGAGGAGACGGCCGACCGCCCGGGGCGTCGCCAGCGCCAGGTCGGCCATGACGACCGCGACCGGGCCGTCGGTGCCCGCGAGGACGGCGTTCACCGCGTCGGTGAGCGGTCGCTCGTCGATCGTAACCGGCGCGTCGACGTCGAGCGGGGCGGTCGCGAGCACCTCCGGGTCGGCTCCGGTCTCCCGGAGGGTATCCAGCACGTCCTCGAGCATGGCGCGGGCGAAGGCGCTTCGCTCGTCGTCGTCGAGGACGGACGACAGGCGGGTCTTCGGCGTCTCCGCGGCGAACGGAACGACGACGCGCATGGTCATGTCGGGGATGGTTCGTGCGTCGGGGGCGTGTCACGCGACTCCGCGCGACCGGACCGCCCGCCGGCCGGGGTGATCAGAACAGCGGTTCGAGTTCGTCGTCGTCGTCGTTGACGAGCCGCTCGAGGTTCGCGTCGCTCTCCGCGCGGAGACTCTCGATGTTCTCCTGGGCCTCGATGGCGACGCGCTGGAGCTCCTTGATGCGCGGGACGTTGGTCGTCCCCGAGAGCAGGACGGCCGCGGCGACCCTGTCACCCCGGGGAATGGGGTAGTCGCCGCCGCGGACCTCCATGCTCCCGGTCTGCTCCTCGAGCCACTTGCGGGCGCGCTCGATACCCTTCCGGTTGAGGTGGTCGGGCGGCCCCGACAGGACGACCAGCGCGCGCTCGGTCCCCTCGACCTCACAGGGGAGGGTGAGCCGGCCGAGGGTGGCCTTCCGGACGAGACTCGTGATCCGGTTCGTCGTGTGTGCCGAGTCCTGGATGCCGTCCTCGTCCTCGTTGCTCGTGAACCGCGAGAGGAGACCGCCGGTCTCCGATTTCGTCTCGACGGTCTCGGAGGCGTAGCCCACGGTGGAGACGCCCCCGCCGGTGAGCGTGTTGATGATCTCCGAGGAGTCGACGACGCTCTCGCCGACGGCGTCGCCGCTCTGGATCTCGCCCGCGCCGAAGAGGACGCCGAACCGGCGGACGATCTCCTCGTTGATCTGATCGTACCCACTCTCGATGGACTCGCCGGTCTTGCGCCAGGCGTCATTGTCGAACAGGAGCAGGTTGTCCGCCTCGCGCACGAAGTCCTTGAACGACCGGGCCGCGTTGAGCGTGTAGATTCCTCCCTCGTCGGACGCCGGCATGATGCCCAGGCCGTACACGGGCTCCGTGTAGATGCGCTTGAGGTGTTTCGCGAGCACCGGCGCGCCACCGCTGCCCGTCCCACCGCCCAGCGCGGCGACGATGAGAAAGGCGTCGATCTCGTGGACCGGAACGCTGTCGAGGGTCGTCTGTATCTCGTCGATCTCCTCCTCGCCGATCTCCGCGCCGAGTTCGTTGTCCGCGCCGACTCCGTGGCCCTTCACCCTCGATTGCCCTATGAGAACGCGGTTCTCATCGGGGACGTAATCGAGGCCCAGGAGATCCGCTTTCGCCGTGTTCACGGCGGCCGCCGAGCGGACGATGTCGTTCCCGGTCTTCTGATCGTACCAGAGGAACTTGTCGACGATCTTCCCACCGGCTTGTCCGAACCCGACCAGCGCGAGTTTCATTTCTTGTACCGGTCTCCGTTGGGAAACATCACAATAGTAATGCTGTTAAGCCTTTTGATCGGTCGGCCGCCCGTTCCCGTCGAATTCGGGCGGAATCACCGGACAGGATCGGGATCAGTCGGGATCGTGTGGCGCGACACTCGCCGACCGGACGTCACACGTGGAGGCGAGAACTGCCCGACCGTCCGACGGAATCCGCCCATCCGAAGCCTGTCATCGTCGGGCCACGTCGAGGTACTCCCGGAGGGTCGTGAGGTCGTCACGGTCGAGGCCGAAGACGTCGATGTCGTTTTCGGCCGTCGTGTTGTCCAGGCGGAGTGACCGCGCCTGGTCCGGGCCGAACGGAACGAACGGAAGCGGCCCGGCGAGGGTGAGCCCCACCGACGCCAGCGACATCGGAATCGGGACGATGGAGACCGACGACCCCTCCGCGCGGTAGGCGAGTTTCGTCACCGCCGCGAGCGTCAGCACCTCCGGACCGCCGATCTCGTAGGTCTCGCCCGTGTGCTCCGCGTCCAGGCCGTCGGCGAGGATCCGGACCATGTCCGTCCGGTGGATCGGCTGGAACCGCGTCTTCCCGCCCCCCGGAAGTGCCGTCACGTACGGCGTCGTCAGTTGCTTGGTGAACGAGACGAACTCCCCGCCGTCCCCGAACACCACCGAGGGCCGGAAGATCGTCCAGTCGAGGTCGGACTCCCCGACGACCGCCTCCGCCTCGCCCTTGGCGCGGAGGTAGGCCGTGTTACCGTCCGGGTCGGCGTCCAGCGCGCTCATCTGGACGAACCGGGAGACGCCGGACTCCTCGGCGGCCCTGACGGCGTTTTCCGTCCCGCCGAGGTGGATCCGCTCGTGGGTCCGGTCGCCTCCCGTATCGTACAGCGGCGAGAGCGCGACGAGGTTGTACACCGCGTCCTGCCCCTCGAAGGCGTCCACGATCGACGCGTACTCCGTCACGTCGGCCGCGATCGTCTCGACGCCAGGCGGGAGATCCGCGTCGTCGGGTGAGCGTGACAGGGCAGTCACGTCGTGCCCGCGGTCGTCGAGTTCACGACACAGCGCCTCCCCGATGAATCCCGTTCCGCCCGTCAACAGCACGTCCATACCCGGACACTCGGCGGGGCGGTGCGTTAAACCTGGCGTCAGGCGGGTGCGATCCGGCGGGGGTGAACCGTCACGCCGACCGGGCGGTGGAAGGGCTTTTGCCCGTGAGGGGTCTCTTCGCGGGCATGCTGGTCACGCTCGAGGGTATCGACGGCTCCGGAAAGACGACGGCGTGTGAGGGTCTCCTGGAGGCGTTTCCCGACGCCGTCCGCACCCGGGAGCCCACGGAGTCGTGGTACGGGGATGCCGTCAGGCGGTCGATCGCCGACGACGAGGCGGACCCGATCGCCGAACTGTTCCTCTACACCGCCGATCACGCCGCCCACCTCGACCGGACGGTCCGGCCGGCCCTCGAGGACGGCGCCCTCGTGATCTCCGATCGGTACGCCGATTCCCGGTACGCCTACCAGGCCGTCGCCCTCGACGGCGTCATCGAGGACCCTCTCGCGTACATCAGGGACATCCACCGCCCGTTCACGCACCCGCCGGACCTGACGCTGTACTTCGACGTGGACGCCGAGACGGGGTCGGAACGCTGCGGGGCGACCGACAAGTTCGAGCGGGTCGCGTTCCTCCGGGCGGTCCGGGAGCGATACGAGTCCCTGATCGAGGCCGACCCCGATCGGTTCGTCAGGATCGACGCCTCGCGATCGCCCGACGCCGTCAGGGAGCGCGCCCTCGAGGCGATCGAGACCGCGCTCGCCGAGGGGTAGTTCCGGGGACGGCACGCCCGTGGCTATAGGGACGTTCGAAACCCATTACAGGATCGACCACAGTACGTCGTGCGGTTGAGCTTGTGAACGCTTTCGGACATCCCCATAGTTCTCACTCCGCCGTCGCCGGCAGTTCGACCTCCTCGGGGGCGGGCATCCAGACGTAGTCGATCGTGAGCCCGAGCGCGAGGGGGACGCCGATCATGACGAACACGACCGTCCCGCGGGAGCCGAGATCCGGGCCGACTTGCCCCAGCGCCAGCGTCGTGAGCGTGAGCACGACCGGGACGATCGTGCCGGCGAAGACGAGCGGACCCCACCAGGACTCGAGCCGGACGCGAAACAGCCGGATCAACAGGGCGGCGATCGCCGTCTGCACGGCAACGACGACCAGGGCGACGACGGCGCCGAGAACCGAAACCATATCCGCCGTTGTCGCCGGACGGGTTTCGACCTGTCGGATCGTGCCGCGCGGCGAACGGCGGGACGGGAGCGGGCTCTCGGGCGACTAATCCAGCGCGATGTAGGTCCGGGTCTCCGTGACCCCGTCCAGGTCCTGGATCGACGAGGAGGCCGTCCGGAGCACGTCGTACACCTCCTCGGCGGTGACCTCGGTCATGATGTCGAACTCGCCAGCGACGATGTGGGCTTCCGCGACGCCCTCGACCCCGCGGACCTCCGCGACGACCTCCTCCGACCGACCGGCCCCCGTCCTGATCATGACGAACGCGTCGACCATGGGCGTGGTACTCCACCCCGAATCAAAAGCCTTCGCCCGCCGGGCGTGGTCACGCCTCCGGGGCGCGGGTGCAGGCTTTATAGCCTCGGGGAACACAAAACGAGTTATGCGGTTCGTCATCATCGGCGCCGGCCGGGTCGGGCTGCGAACGGCGGAGGTACTCCGGGACGGCGACCACGCGGTCGCGATAGTCGAGGTGGACCCGATAAAGGCAGAGCGGGCCCGGGAGCGTGGCCTGGACGTGGTCGAGGGTGACGGCTCCCGCGAGGGCGTCCTGTCCGAGGCCGGAATCGAGGAGGCCGACGGGCTCGGGGCACTGTCGGGCGACCCGAACGTCAACTTCTCGGCCTGCATGATCGGCAACCACTTCGGGTGTCGGACGCTGTTGCGCATCGACGACGACTACCGCGAGGAGATCTACCGGGAGTACGCCACCCAGGTCGACGAGATCATCTACCCCGAGCGCCTGGGCGCCATCGCGGCGAAGAACGCCCTCCTCGGGGGGAACGTCAGGGCGATCATCGACGTCGAGGAGAGTCTCCAGGTGCTCGAACTCACCGTCTCGACGGAGTCGCCGATGCTCGGCTACACGATCGAGGAGCTCGAACTTCCGGCCGGTGCGGAGTTGCTCGCATACGGGAGATCTGGCGAACCGATGCGGATTCCCCTTCTCGACGACTCCTTCGGGGTCGGCGACAGCGTAGCCGTCCTCGCGGATTTCGAGGTCCTCGAGGAGGTCAGACAGATCATCGTCGGTGACGCCACGGCCGGCGCGAGGGCGGGGTGAGAGGGATGGTCACCGCCTACATCCTGGTCAAGACACACACCGGCGACGCCGACCGGATGAGACGGGAGATCGCCGACATCGAGGGGGTCGTCGACGTCCACATCGTCGCCGGTGACGTCGACCTGATCGCGAAGGTGGAGGTGGAGACGCCGGCGGAAGTCAAGTCGGTCGCCGCGGACGGCATCCACGCCATCGACGGCGTCGAAACCACCCGGACGTACGTCTCGATGGACTGACAACGGCCGTTCCGGTCCCGTCTCATAATGACTCGTGTAGGCAATTACCGTATCGACCGCCCGGTCGGGCGGTCGGAGCGGTAAAACGCTACACGAGTCATTATCAGATCGGCGGCCCGCCGGCGCCCTTCGAGCGGTCCTCGGCCTGCTGGATCAGTCCGGCGACGGGGTCGCGGTAGTCGTAGCCCGGGACGATCCCCTGGAGGTACGTCCCCTCGACGAAGTCCACGAGTGCCTTTGCGTCCTCGGTCCCGCGCGCGGGAATTCCCGTCTCGAACCCGATCTCGACTCGCACCTCGCCGGCGTCGATATCGAGCGTGACGATCGGGTCTCCGGGGTCGACCCGGGTGGTGCCGTCGTGGTGTCCGACGCGGCGCTCGAAGGTTTCGAACCAGCCCTCCTGGACCACCGGCGCGACCGCCTCGCCATCCACGGCCGCGTCGAGCGTCGGGACCGTCACGAGCACCCGGTATGAGAGAGCGTCCCCGGCGGCGGAGACTCTCACGGTCGCGTCGAACGCCGTCGTCGTCACCGCGTATCCCTCCCCGCGCTCCTCGAAGGCCCCGTGATCGGCCAGCGAACGTTCCGCCGACTCCAGTAACGCCTCGGTCATCGCTCCCGTCTACGACAGCCCCGAACAAAAGGACGTTGCGTCGTCCCGGCGAGGGGCCGACGGCACCCTCGTCCGGTTTCCCCGTCGAGGTGCTTAACAGGACCCGCTACGTGAGTTGGGGGCATGAGGCGGTCACCTCCGAAGCGACGAGCGTGGAGCGCACACGGCGGGCCGGAGAACACATGTTGCTAGTCCGGGGGCGCGCGGGTGGGACGGCACTCACGGGGACGATCTACGAGCGCGGCGAGGACCCCCCCGAGTTCAGCGGGTCCCCCGACGATCAGGCGGCGTACGTCTGGGTCTGCGACGAGTTCTACGAGGTCGCGAGCGGCGGGGCCGCCCAGGTCGTCGACGGCCGGGAGATACAGATCGCCTTCGAGTCGCCGATGCCCCGCGGGTTCGACACCCGCGAGCGGGCGATCGAGGCGGCGAAGGAACACGTCCGCACCCAGTTCGTCCGGATCGGGGTCGACGACGGCGTCGAGATCGAACTCGTCGACGCCGACGCGGAAAAGTAGCGTCCGAGGGATTCCACCGGGCGATCAAGTCATGATGACCGTTGTAGGCAATTACCGCATCGACCGCCAGACGGCGGGCGGTCGGAGCGGTAAAACGCTACAACAGTCATCATCATCGGCCGCCAGGTTAGTTCCCCTCTTCGGGCTGGTTCTCGATCAGGAGAGTGCCGATGCCACTGATCTCCTTGCCCGGGGTCGGTCGCGGCCAGCCGAGCCAGGCGTCGCGTTCGCCGTTGTCGGTGTCGGACTCGTTGACGAGCAGCCCGAAAGGGGCGTTGTCGCCGGGTTCGGCCGCGAAGTCGTCGTACAGTACCCCCCAGGGAATGGTCACCTCGTAGCTCGTGAGGTTTTCGCTCTCGTTTCGAGTCGTGGTGGCATCGAGGGCGTCGATCCCGGCGCTGCCGCCCTCGAACCACTCCCAGAGTTCGGTCTCGCCGTCGACGTGGGAGATGCCGATCTCCGGTCCGTACTCGTCGTTGCCGGCGAGGATCTGGATGCTGTCGGCCTGCCACATGTTCTCGCCGGCGACGCCGACGTGGGTGTCGTCCGTGACGTCCACCCGGAAGTACATGTTGTCCGCGTCGTACCCGGTGTACACCTCCGCGGAGGTGTCCTCGGCGCCGTCGACTTCGCTCTCGTTGGCGACGTTGGCGGTGGGGCCGTGGGGCAGCTCCTCGCCGGGCGCGAGGTAGGTCTGTCGGGGCGGCATCGTGGGGACGTTGATGCCGTTCTCGTCGTCGACGCCGCCGCCGCTGGCGCCGGTGTAGGGCACCCGCAGCGCGGGCGTCCTCGTCACGTCCACGTCGTCCTTGGTGGCGTCGCTGCTGGGGAAGGACCGCGCCGAGAGGACGAACCCGTTCCGGATCGTGAACTCGGCGACCAGCTCGTCGGGGTCGTCGGGAACCTCGAACTCGTAGATCCAGTAGCCCTGGGCGTCCGCGAACCGCCACGCCTGGAAGTCCTCGGTCCCGGTATCGACCGAGGAGCTGTCCTCGTACAGGAACGGTGTCTCGTCGTCGAAGGTCGTCCTGAGGTACTGAATCTCCTCGCCGTCGGCGTCGAGGCGGGCGTCCCACACCGAGGGACCCCAGCCGCCGCCCGTGTAGGGATCGGTGAACTCGATCTGGATCTTCTCGGCCGGCAGGAACGCCGACATGTCGAGCTCGAACTTGTACCAGTTCTTCGCGGTGAACCCGCCCCAGTCGGGGTTCTCGCCGGTGGGGGGCGCCCACATCCGGTCGTCGATACCGCCCCAGCCGTCGAAGTCCTCGAAGTGTGCGACCTCGGTGAAGTCGTTGCCCTCCCAGACGTTGACGAATATGGGCAGGGTCGCAGTGACGTCGGCTTCCGTCGCGCCGTCAGTGTAGGCCACGCTGGCGGTCAGTTCGTAGTCGCCGTCGGCGCCCTCGGGGATCGAGACGTCCCAGACCGCGTCCTGGGAGGACTGCGACGCGAGGGTGTCGAACTCCGTGCCCTCGGAGGGGGTGAGCTCCCAGCCCTCCGGCCCCTCGAGTTCGACGGCCCCGTCCTGAATGTCGAACAGGTAGGGGTTGGTGATTGTCGCGTTCAGTTGCTCGGCCTCGGGGCTGATGCCCTCGCTGTCGAGCGCGATCAGGGCCGCAGGGTCGTCCGCCGGGATCCCCCCCTCCTGGGTGTCGGTCGGCGGCTCGGTCGTCCCCGGCGGCTCGGTCGTCCCCGGCGGCTCGGTCGTCTCCGGCGGCTCCGTCGTCCCCGGCGGCTCCGTCGTCCCCGTCTCGTCGGTCGGACTCTCCGTCGGCGTCTCGTCGTCCCCGTCCCCGCCACAGCCCGCCAGGCCCGTGACGCCCAGCGCACCGATCGCCTTCAGGAACCGCCGTCTGTTCGCGCTACCCTCGGATCCACCGTTCCGTTGTGACATATCCCGGACCATCACACGTGAAACGTAAGTATATTACCATCCTGATAGTTAATTGTTAAACCCATAGTCGTTTTTTCTAGGTGCTATATTACTCGCGCCGATTCTGGGGCTACGGCCAGTTGCCGCCCTGCTGGTAGGCCGAGGCGACCCGCCGGATCGCGACGACGTATGCCGCGGTCCGGAGGTTCGGAAGGTCGTGGGCCTCGTAGGCGTCGGTGAGGGCGTCGAAGGCGTCGGTGATCAGGCGCTCCAGTTCCGTGTTGACCCGTTCCTCGGTCCAGTAGTGGCGGCCCCTGTTTTGCACCCACTCGAAGTACGACACCGTGACGCCGCCGGCGTTGGCGAGGATGTCGGGGACGACCGGAACGTTCCGCTCGGTGAACACGTCGTCGGCTTCGGGCGTGAGGGGGCCGTTGGCCGCCTCCACGATCAGATCCGCCTCGGCATCCCGGGCGAGGTCGCCGTCGATCGCGTTCTCGAGGGCCGCGGGCACGAGCAGGTCGACGTCGAGCGTCAGCAGGTCCTCGTTCGTGAGCGTCTCGGTTCCATCGAAGCCGGTCACGGCGCCCGTCTCCAGCTTGTGATCCTTGATCGCCCGCGCGTCCACCCCGTCGGGATCGTAGGCCGCGCCCGAGGAGTCCGACGCCGCGACCACGTCCGCGCCGAGGTCGTCGATGAGTGCCGCCGCCACGGAGCCGGCGTTCCCGTATCCCTGGATGGCGACCGTCGCGCCCTCGATGTCGCGGTCGAAGTACTCGAACACCTCCCGTGCGGCAAAGGAGATGGAACGGCCGGTCGCCTCGACCCGGCCTGCCGATCCGCCGGAATCGAGCGCCTTCCCCGTGACGACGCCCGGTTCCGTGGTGCGCTCTAAGGTCTCGTAGGTGTCCTTGATCCAGTTCATCTCGCGCTGGCCCGTGTTGACGTCGGGCGCGGGAATGTCCCGGTCCACGCCGACGATCGGCCGGAGTTCCTCGGCGAACGACCGGGTGATCCGCTCGAGTTCGGCCTCGGAGTACGCGTGGGGGTTCAGCGCGATCCCGCCCTTGCCGCCGCCGAAGGGGATGTCCACGGTCGCGCACTTGTACACCATCCACCCCGACAGCGCCTTCACCTCGTCGCGGGTGACGCCCGGGTGGTACCGGATGCCGCCCTTGTAGGGCCCGCGGTCGCCGTTGAACTGCGACCGGTAGGCTTTGAACACCTCGATCTCGCCGTCGTCCATCTCGACCGCGAGGTTCGTCTCGAGAACGCGCTCGGGGTGTTTGAGGCGCTCGATCACGTCCGGCGGCGTGTCGACGTGGGCTGCCGCGTCGTCTATCTGTTCTTGAAGGCTTTCGTATGGGTTCGTCCCCTCGGCCATACGATTCCTTCCGTGCACCGGATGTTAAAAAGCACGGCACGGGCGTGGAGTTCGGTTACACAGTTGTGCGAGGACGCGACGCTCGAAGCCGTGTGAGAATACAAGCATCACAGGCGTCGCCGACCGTCCCGCGGTCACCACTCCGGGTCGTCGTCCCGGGAGGCGTCGCTCCGCGAATCCTCACCGATGCCGCGCATCTCGAACTCCTCGGGGGGGCGGCCCGCCCGGTCGATCACCGCCTCGGAGACGAGAACGGGACAGTCGACGCGGAGCGCGAGCGCGATGCCATCGGAGGGGCGGGCATCGAAGACGAACGCGTCGCGTTCGCCCTCCTCGTAGCGCTCGGCGTCGACCTTGGCGAAGAAGGTCCCCTCCGCGAGGTCGTCGACGCGAACCCGGTCGATCGCGCCGCCGAACTCGGTGATCATGTCGATCAGGAGGTCGTGGGTGAGCGGGCGTTCGGGTGGCTCGTTCTCCAGGGCGAACCCCATCGACTGGGCCTGATCCGGACTGACGAAGATCGGCACGAACTCCCCACGGACCGAAAGGACGACCGCGGGTGCGCCCATCCCGTCGTCGTCGACGCTCACCCCGATCCCTTCGACCTCGGCCTCGTGGTCCATGAAACCATGTGTGTGACCACGACATTTAGTTTCCGGGGGTGAACCGGCCGGCGTCGGTCAGGCTCGCTTCCCGATCTCCTCGCGCAGCAGGTCGCTCACGACCTCGCCCTCGGCCTTCCCGCGGAGTTCGCCCATGCACTGACCCATCAGCGCCGAGAAGGCGCCCATGCCCTCGGCCGCCACCTGCTCCTCGTTGCGCTCGACGACCGAGGCGACGACTGCCCGGACCTCGTCCTCCCCGACGCCGCCGAGGCCCTCCCGTTCGATCGCCTCCTCGACACTCAGGCCCGGTTCCGCCGCGAGCGCCCTGAGGAGGTCGCCGACGCCCTCCTGTGGGAGGTCGCCGGCCGCCAGTTTCTCGAAGACGCCCTCGAACGTTTCGTCGGTCAGGTTCCCGACCGGAACGCCGTCGCGTGCCAGTTCCGTGACGGTGCTCTCGACGGTCGACGCCGCGAGCGTCGGATCGACGCCGATCTCGACGGCGCGCTCGAACAGGGGCATGTGCTCGCCGTAGGCCACCTGCTCGGCGAGGCCCGCGTCGAGGTCGTACTCCTCCTGGTAGCGCTCGACCTTCCCGGTGAGCAGCTCCGGCGTCTCGATCCCCGTCACGTCGGGTTCGACCGGGGGGACGTCAGTCTCGGGGTACATCCGCGCCGAGCCGGGGAGCGGGCGCAGGTATCGCGTCGTCCCGTCCTCCCGGGCGTCGCGGGTCTCCTCCGGGACGCCCTCGATGGCGGTCTCGGCCCGCGCGGCGACGGCGTCCATCGCCGCGTCGGCCGTCTCCGGGTCGTCGGCCACGAGCACGACCGCATCCTCGGGGCCGGCGTCGACCGCCTCCCGTAGCGCCTCGACCTCCGCCTCCGTGACTCCGTAGGCCGGGAGTTCGTCGGTGTGGAAGATTCCGCCGGCGTCGTGGCGCTTCGCGTGATCGGAGAACTCGGTGCCGAGACGCCGGTCGGGCTGGATCTGCCGGCCCACGAGCCCGTCGAAGCCCCGGAGCGGGACCGCCATGACGGTCCCGCCGTCGTCGAGCGCGCCGGCGATCACGCCGCTGTCGGTGTCCGCGAAGACGTCGCTGACGTCGAGCGGTTCGCCCACGTCGGCGTCCCGGTCCGCGAGCTCGTCAGCGATATCCGCCAGCGCGACCTGGCGGCCCGCCTCGTTTTCGACGATGTCGTCGATGTCGTCGAGGCTCTGTACGCCCTTGATCTCCACCCGGGCTCCCTCCGCGATGGAGACGTTGACGTCCTGGCGGATCGTTCCCAGGCCGCGCCTGACGGACCCCGTCGAGCGCAACAGCATACCGATCCGTTCGGCGGCATCTCTGGCCTGCGCGGGCGAGCGGATGTCCGGGCCAGTCCCGATCTCGACGAGGGGGATGCCCAGGCGATCGAGGCTGTACGCGACGCCCGCGTCCGTCTCCCGAACGCGCTGTGCGGACTCCTCCTCGAGCATGAGGTCCTCGATTCCCACGGGGCCGGCGTCGGTCGTGATCTCGCCCTCGCGGGCGATCAGCGCGGATCGCTGGAACCCCGAGGTGTTCGAGCCGTCGATGACGATCTTGCGCATCACCTGGACCCAGTCGACGGGGTCCATATCGAGCAGCCGGGCGATCTCCAGGGCGACCGACAGCGCCTCCGAATCGAGCCGCCGGGGCGGCTCGTCGTCCTCCTCGACCAGACAGGTGGTGTCGTAGGCGAGGTACGTGAACTCCCGATCGACCATCGACTCCTCCAGGGCGGCCTCGTCGATCTCGCCGAGTTCGCTCTTGGTCGGGTGGAGGTACCGCGTGAACGATCGCGTGGACTCCTCGGGGTCGCGCAGCTCCGTGGGACAGGCACAGAACAGTTTCTCCGCCGTGTCGAGTTGCTGGTGGATCTCCAGCCCGGCGACGAGTCCCAGTGACTCGTAGTCGTACTCGCTCATTGGGGGAGCGTCCGAGTCGGAGGGGTAAAAAGCGTACAGTCTCGGCGTGGGGCCCCGGACGCCCGGCGGACCGGCCCCCGAATCGGACGGACGGCTCCAGGGGAGACCCGGCGCGATTCGTTCCAGCCCGTGAACTTAAGTCCGGACCCTGCATACCGCCGGTATGGCCCCATACGGCCATCCGTCGCTCAGGAACCTCTTCGATGATGCACCGACGCCACACATCGCCCACTCGCCCAGGACCCACCACCGCGATTACTATATCGCGACCGACGGCTCCTTCTTCGACGATGGGGCCGGCGTCGGCGCGATCATCGAGACGTGCGACGGGGACTGTCTCTCCAGGATCGCCCGCCCGGCCGACGCCCCCGACAACAACACCGCGGAGTACCGGGCGCTCGCGATCGGACTCGACACGGTCGCGGAGCACGCCCCGGACACCGCGCGGATCGGGCTGCTCGTCGACCACGACGGCCTCGCGGAGAACGTCAACGCGGCGACGCTGGGGATGCGCGACCCGGGGTGGCCGGACCGTCCCTCCGTCCCCGAGGCGGGCCGCGACCGCTGGCGGACGATCCGCGGACACATCGACGCCTTCGCGGACGTGCGGGCGGCCTGCGTGATCTCGGACCGAAACCCCGCCCACGTGCTCGCGAACGCGCCGGGGGAGTACCCCCACGTCTCCGAGACGGTGACCCGATCGGAGAAACGCGAGTGGGAGTCGCCGCCCCCCTCGCGTGCGGACCGCCACGCCGACGACTGACCGTTCTCGTCGTTCGCCGGGTATCGCCACCCACGTCCTCATGATGAGTAGTGGAGCCTTGCCCGTTCGGGTCCCACGTGCTTTTTCACGCTCGCGGTCGCCTTGCGCACATGGCCGAGGAAACCACCCAGGCTCCGTTGATCGACAGCAACCTCTTCGTTACGGTGTCCGGGCCTCCCGGCTGTGGCGCGACGACGCTGTGTGAACGCCTGTCGGAGGCGATGGACTGTCCGTACGTCTCGGGGGGGCAAGTGTTCCGGGAACTCGCCGCGGAGCGGGAGATGAGCCTCAACCAACTCACCGCGAAGGCTCAAGAGAGCGACGAGATAGACCGGGCGCTGGACGGCCGGCTCGGGTCGATCGCCGAGAAGTGGGGCGCCGCGAACAAGTCGTTCATCCTCGAGTCACGGCTCGCCGGCTGGATCGCGGGCAACCGGGCGGACCTCCGGATCTGGCTCGACGCCCCCGAAGAGGTGAGGGAGAAGCGCATACGAGACCGGGAGGAGACGACCTGGGAGATGCGCGTTCGCGAGGTCAGCGAGGCCGGGCGCTACGAGTCGTACTACGAGATCGACATCGAGGACCGGGAGTTCTACGACCTCCACCTCAACACCGCCCGCTGGGGCAAGGAGGCCGTTTTCGGGATCGTCCGGTCGGCAGTCGCGACGTACGATCCGGAGAACGACGAGGGAGCGTTCATGACGGAACCGCCCGAGGTCTGATAATGACTCGTGTAGGCAGTTACCGTATCGACCGCCCGACTGCGGGTGGTCGGAGCGGTAATCGGCTACGCGAGTCATTATGATCGTCGCGACCGGCGTCTCCGGGATCGGCGATGCCAAAACGATAAGCCACATCCACCCGGATCGCTAGTATGACACATCGTCTGGACGACATCGACCGGCGGATCATCCACGCGCTGATGGGCGACGCGCGGAACACCTCGGCGCCGATGATCGCCGAGGGGGTGAACGCCTCCGCCGGGACGATCCGGAACAGGATCGACCGCCTCGAGGAGGAGGGGGTCATCCAGGGGTACACGGCGACGGTCGACTTCGAGCAGGCCGGCGGGCGACTGACGTCGATGTACATGTGTACGGTGCCGGCGGCCGACCGGGAGCGCCTCGCGCTCGCCGCGCAATCCATCCCCGGCGTGATCAACGTTCGGATCCTGATGGCCGGGCGGCGCGACCTCCACGTCGTCGCGGTCGGGGAGGACACCGAGGATCTCCGGGAGATCGCCCGATCGCTGTCGGAACTGGACATCCGGATCGAGGACGAGGAACTCCTCCAGACGGAGATCCGGAGCCAGTACGAGCCGTTCGGACCCGACAGCACCGAGGAGGGAACGGCGACCGATATCGTCACTCTCGCCGACGGGGCCGACGTCATCGAGGTCGCCGCCTCCGTGGACGCCCCGGTCGTCGGACGCTCGCTTCGGGACGCCAGGGACGAGGAGATCCTCTCGGAGGACCCGGTGCTCGTCTCGATCGAACGGGACGGGGAGATACTCCAGCCCGAGGACGACGTCGTCATCAGAGCCGGCGACATCGTGACCATCCTGCCCCGCGAATCGTCGAAAGGGGAGATGATCCAGGTGTTCACCGGCGAAAACTCCGCGGATTGACATCCTCCCCGCGCTGAAGCGCGAGGATTCCAGCGTGGGACAGCGGGCCG
>CAYSJP010000023.1:0-15662 GCA_964431395.1 uncultured Halobacteriales archaeon | reverse complement strand
GACAAACAGCGCGGCCAGTTCGTTGGCTTCTGGCCCGTCACGATACTCGGCCTCGCCTCGTACTTCAAACTGGAAGAAATAAAACAGATGCTGGCGGAGCGTGATGAGTAACCCGGCGCTCCAGTCGGATAATCGCTTGGGAGAAAAGAGGGCGTCACGGAAAGGTTTACACACCCAACGCAGTCTTGTGATTACCCCCTCATAAACAATCAGGCTTCGTTTAGATCAGAAGTGAAACCTCCAGAAGGAGGACGATTGGAACTGAGGTTACCAAACACCATGACAAGTGTTCTGTGACGCCCTGTCGTGTAGCGTTTTACCGCTCCGACCGCTCGGGGGCGGTCGATACGGTAATCGCCCGCACGAGTCATTGTGAGGCGTCTCCTCGTCGGCGTCGACGCCGGCCACACGACGGTCCGGATCGAGGCGACCGCTTCCGGCGTGGAAACCACTAACTTCGCCGGGCGCAAGATTCTGAACATGACACACGTAGCCGTGATCGGCGCGTACGGTAGCGCCGGCGTCGCGGTCGCGGAGGATCTCGTCGGCGAGGTGGATCGCCTCACGCTGATCGACGACGGCGAGCCCGGCGGCGGGCTCTGCATCCTCCGTGGCTGTATGCCCTCCAAGGAGGTGCTCTCGGCCGCCGCCCACCGCTATCAGGCCCGCCACGACCACCGGACGACCGGCGACCCGTCGGAGGTCGACCTCGACGCGGTCGTCGAGACGAAAAACGAACACACGAGCGACTTTGCCGCCCATCGGCGCGCCGCAGTCCACGAGATGGCCGAGGCCGACGGCGTCGAGTTCATCCACGACACGGCGACGATGGTCGACGACCACACCGTCGCCGTTGGCGACCGCGAGGTCGACGCCGACTACGTCGTCATCGCGACCGGATCGACGGTCAACGTGCCCGACATCCCGGGAATCGCGGACGTCGACTACGCCACGAGCGCCGACGTTCTCGACGCCCGCGAACTCCCCGAGTCGGGGATCGTCGTGGGCTTTGGCTACGTCGGGGTGGAGCTCGCGCCGTACATCGCGGAGGCCGGCGGGACGGACCTCACGATCATCGAACACGACGCCCGTCCGCTCGACGAGGCCGACCCCGCCTTCGGCGACGAACTCCTCTCGATCTACCGGGAGGAGTTCGGCCTGGAGATCCTCACGGAGACACGGGAGGAGCGCCTGGAACCCACCGACGACGGCGGCGTGCGACTCCACACCGACCGCGAGGACGACGCCGCGACCGTGGAGGCCGAGGAGCTGTTTCTGTTCACGGGACGGCGCCCCAGCCTCGACGGCCTGGGGCTGGAGAACACCTCCCTCGATCCCGGACCGGGGTGGGTCGAAGCGACGATGCAGGCCCGTGACGACCCCCGGACGTTCGTCGTCGGCGACGTCAACGGCCACGAACCGATCCTCCACGTGGCCAAGGAACAGGGCGACACCGCGGCCGGGAACATCCTCGCCCACGCCCGCGGCGAGGCCCTCGATCCCTACGAGAACGTCCACCACCACGTGATGTTCTCGGGGCTGGGGACGTACCCCTACGCCCGGGTCGGCCTCTCCGAGGAGGCGGCCCGCGAGCGGGGCATCGATTACGTGACCGCGACCCGGGAGGCCGCCGACGACGGCGTGTTCAAAACGAAGGACGTCCCACACGGGCTGGCGAAACTCGTCGTCGACGCCGGCGACGGCACCGTGCTGGGCTACCAGGGTTTGCACTACCACGCCGACACGATGGCCAAGACGATGCAGGTGGTCGTGGAAAACGGGATGGACGTCCGGGACGTCCCCGACCGCGCCTACCACCCCACGCTGCCGGAGATCATCGACGGCCTCCTCCGGGCGACGAGCGATCAGCTGTGAGCGGAGGCACGACCGCGGCGTCCGTGCCGCGCCCGGCCACCCCCGGACGGCGGGACGCTTCGGGTCGGTTCTTTTTCCATCCGGGGGTTTATCATACACCCACTCCGGTTTACGTTCATGCGTCGTGTACTGCTCGTGGTGGTGGTCGCATCGATGATCGTCGTCGCGGGGTGTTCCGGCGGTCCCTCGGGGACCGACACGCCGACGACAGCCGGCGACGACACCGACACGCCCGGCGACTCGGACGAAACCGGGACTGACACGCCCGACGACGGTGGCGGGACCGGGACTGACACGCCCGACGACGGTGGCGGGATGGACACGGTAGAACCGCCGGGCGATGGCCCACCGCCGGGAGTCAACGACGACGGGACGATCAACACCTCGGCGATCGGGGCAGCCCACTACTCGATCCTCCAGGGGTCGTCGTTCCGCGTCGACGTCTCCGAGGAGGGGGGAGAGAACCCGATCACGTTCACGCTACTCAACGGGAGCGGTGCGGCCCGGCTCGAGGTCGAGCAGGTCGGAAGTGACGTGGCCTCGCAGTTCTACATCTCCCCGGAGTTCATTACGAACTTCAACAACACCCAGACGCCCCCGAAGACCTACAGTTACGGGTCGACGAGCGAGCAGTTCGGCGTGTTGTTCGCCTACGCCATCCTCTTTGGCGTGTACCCGAACCAGCAGCTCAGCGTCGGCGTTTTCGAGGAGGACGGGGCGGTCACCCGTGACGGGGAGGAACTGACGCGGCTGACCGCGACGGGGATCAACGAGACCGCCGTCGAACAGGGCGGGTTCAGCTCCAACGAAGGCACCCTCACCGACCTGTCCGGGGAACTGTTCGTGCGCTCGGACGGACTGGTGCGGGAGATGTCCCTGACACAGTCCTTCGAGGGCGGCGTAACACAGGACCTCGAGTTCACCCTCTCCGGGCTTGGTAGCACGTCCGCGAGCGATCCCGACTGGATCGACGAGGCGCCCAAGATGGAGGGCTCGCTCTCCGAGGACGGGACCGTGATGGAACTGGCACACACCGGCGGCCCGGAGGTTCCCGACGGCACGACGCTCACGCTCGAGTCCGGCGGGTTCGGGGGTGGACTACTCCCCACGAACGTGACGCTCCCCGAGTCGGTCTCGGAGGGCGACAGCGTGTACGTGTACGCGACCGGGAGCGCGATGGACCCCACCGTCGAGGTGAGCGTCAACGACGAGCCATCGCCGTCGGACGCGCTCAACCTCTCGCAGTTCAGCCCGCAGGTCTCCGGCACGCTCGATGAGGTGCGCTTCGTCGTCGGCGTCCCCGACGACGGGGACACGTAGCCCTCGATTTTTTCGAGACGCCGACCGTCCGGGGACTCGGCGCCCGGTTCGAATCCCAACCGATTTGCCCGCGCTCGCGCAATCCCGGACTGATGGATCCGGAGTTGCGCGACCGCATCGAGGAGGCGGCGGAGAGACACGCCCTCTACAACGCGGTCAAACACGAGAGCGACGCCGAGGTGGGGGCCGTCATGGGCCCGCTGATGGGCGAGAACCCCGATTTCAGGCAGCACGGCGACGAGATCCCCGGGATCGTCGCGCCGGTGGTCTCGAGGGTGAACGACCTCCCACACGGTCGACGCCGCGAGCGTCTCGCCGACCTCGCGCCGGGAATGCTCGAGGAACTCGCGGCCGAGGACGAAGACGACGAGGACGCCCTGCCGGACCTCCCGAACGCGGCGTCCCACGACGAGATCCGGATGCGCCTCGCGCCCAACCCGAACGGCCCCTGGCACCTCGGGAGCGCCCGGATGCCGGCGGTGATCGGCACCTACAAGCAGCAGTACGACGGCTGGATGCTGTGCCGGTTCGACGACACCGACCCCGAGACGAAGCGCCCCGACCTGGACGCCTACGACGCGATCCTCGACGCCATCGAGTACCTCGGGTTCGAGCCCGACGAGGTACTGCGGGCGAGCGACCGCCTCCCGATCTACTACGACCACGCCCGCGAACTGATCGAGGCCGGCGGCGCCTACACCTGCCAGTGCCCCCAGGAACAGTTCTCGGAGCTGAAAAACGACGGCCGCGCCTGCGAGCACCGCGACAAGTCCCCCGAAGGGAGCCTCGCGGAGTTCGAGTCGATGGTCGAGGGGGAGTACTCCGCCGGCGACGTCGTCCTGCGTGTGAAGACCGACATCGGGCACAAGAACCCCGCGATCCGGGACTTCGTCGCCTTCCGCATGGTCGACCGCCCCCACCCCCGTGAGGCGGCCGCCGAGTACCGCTGCTGGCCGATGCTGGACTTCCAGTCGGGGATCGACGACCACCTCACGGGGATCACCCACATCGTCCGGGGGATCGACCTCCAGGACTCGGCGAAGAAACAGCGCTACGTGTACGATTACTTCGGCTGGGAGTACCCCGAGGTGATCCACTGGGGCCACGTCGGGATCGACGCCTACGACGTCCCCCTGAGCACCTCCTCGATCAAGGAACGCATCGAGGCGGGCGACCTGGAGGGCTGGGACGACCCCCGCGCGCCCACCATCGCGAGCCTGCGCCGGCGGGGGATCCGCGGGGAGGCGATCGTCTCCGCGATGATCGAGTTGGGCACCTCGACGTCGAACGTCGACCTCGCGATGGACGCGATCCACGCGGCGAACCGCGAACTGATCGACGACGACGCCGACCGCCTCTTTTTCGTCCGCGACCCCGTCGAGAAGCCCGTTCTGATGGGTCCGGAGGCGGGCGAACCGCCGGTCCACCCGGACCACGAGGAGCGCGGGCGCCGCCACCTCCCGGTCGAGGGCGCCGTCGTGGTCGAGCCCGAGGACGTCCCACCCAACGGAAAGCGCGTCTGGCTGAAGGGGTACGGACCGGTCCGGCACACCCGCAACGCCTTCGAGTTCACCGGCGAGGACATCGAGGTGGTCCGCGAGGAGGGCGTGGACGTGATCCACTGGGTGCCCGCCGACGACAGCCACCGGCTCCGGCTACGAACCCCCGACGGCGACGAGGAGGGGTACGCCGAGACCGGCGTGGCCGACTACGATCCGGGGTCGGTGGTGCAGTTCGAGCGCGTCGGCTTCGCCCGGATCGACGCCCACGAGAGCGAGGGAGACGGCGAAGAGGACGATCCGGCGACGGTCGCGTACTTCGCCCACAAATAACTCGTGTAGGCAATTACCGTATCGACCGCCCGACGGCGGGCGGTCGGAGCGGTAATCGGCTACACGAGTCATTATGAACCGTCACGGGGGCGACCGAGAGCTCGCCGCCGACCGGGGTCACAGGAACACGCCGACGACGAACGCAACGAGCATCGACGCCGTCAGCACCACCTGGACGACGGCCGACCCGAGAATGCCGATCACGACGGCGCCCGCCGCCTTCGCCCCCTGTGCGGCGTCGCGGTGGCGCCGGTACTCGAGGAGAAAGACGGTCACGACGACGCCAATTAGCGCCCCGATGGGGGTGAGGAGCGCGAACAGGACGATCCCGACCGCACCCGCGACGAGCGACGTTATCAGCGAGGCACCGCCCACCCGCGCCGAGACGACTTCGGCGCCGAAGTCGGCGACGACCGCCAGAAGTCCCAGCAGCGTGAGCGTGACCAGCAGCGCTGCTCCCGGCTCGGCGAACCCAGACCCCCACCAGTACAGGTAGACGCCGGCGAGCGAGAGTGGTGCCCCCGGAACGATCGGGAGGACACAGCCGACAACGCCGGCGATCAGGAGCGCGACCGCGACGATCGCGACGGGATCGATGGCGCCGCCGATCGTGAGAACGCCGATCATGACGGACGTGGGACAGCCACGGAATTATGTTTGCTGGTCGAGCCCATCCCCCCCGCGAAACCGCGCCGCCTCCCTGCGGGCGACGTCGCTCCCGTAGGCGTCCACGAGTGACCGGTACGCGTCGCCGAGCGCCCGTGCACACTGTCGCCGGGAATCGTAGCCGAGTTCCCCGGCCGTCTCCGTCCACCCCCGGGTCTGGAGCGGCTTCGAGACGAGCAGCCGCTCCTCGCGGTCCGAGAGGAGGTCCGGATCGGCGGGGTCGATCAGGTGTGCCCGGGCGAGGTCCCGGAACGGCCCCGGGTCGACGTCGATCAGCCCCGGCCCGAAGGCGGCGCGCGCGACTCGCCGCCACTCCGTCTCGCCCAGATCGGGGTCGACCGACGCGTCACACGCCCGGAGCACCGCCCGGACCACGCCGGGATCGAGCCCGGAGAGCGCGTCGGAGAGGACACCCCCGATCCGGTCGGCGAACTCCCCCGCGTGCCGGTCGTGGAGGTCGCTTCCCCCCTCGCTGGTCGGCTCCAGCATGATGGCGGAGTGTTCGCCGCTCCGGTCGTTGCGCGTCGTCGAGAGGTGGACCGTCGAGAAGTCGTTGTCCGCCCAGAAGGAGACGAGGTCGGGCGTCGCCCCGTAGCCGGCGCCGAGCCAGTCGACCGACCCCCGGGCCTCCCGCTCGATCAGGGAGAGCAGGTACGACCCCAGACCCCGCGACCTGACGGCCGCGTGGGTCGCGATCCGCATCACGCGCCGGCCGACCGGGGCCGCCGCGCCCTCGTCGCCGAGCTGGCTCGTGAGGACGTCCGGGAGCATGTTTCCCCGGATCCGCTCGCCCTCGTACATCCGGGCGCGGGTCGCCTCCGGGAGCCCGCCCTCCCGCGCCAGGAGGGCGACGGCGACGACGTGGCCCTCACACAGGAGCGCCCGCACCGACACGTTCGGCGCGTCGAGCAGGCGCGCGAGGTCGTTGGGCTCTGTACGGTAGTGCGCGAGCACGAGCAGCCCGAAAGCCTCCCGGAGGAGCGCCTCGTCGGCGCACAGCTCCCCGGGGTCGAGCCCCCGATAGGAGACGGTTTCGGGACGCGCGCCCGCCGCAACCTGGTCGGGCACCGGCCCGGCGTCGAGACAGAGCGCCCGGAACGACCAGGCCTCGATCGGGTCGCCCGCCGCATAACGGACCGGCTCGGCCATCGCGACGTCCCGGACGGTCAGATCGCTCGCCGCGAGCCGGTCCCGAAAGCGCACTGAGAACCCCCGGCCGGCGCCCTCGTAGCCGTGGACCGTGGTCGCGAACGCGACCGCGTCGGCGGCGAGAAACGAGTCGAGGACGGACACCGGGAGCGCGGCGGCCTCGTCGACGACGGCGACGTCGGCGTCCCCGATCGCGCCCGCCTCGATCGCCCGCAACGGGGGGAGAAACCGGACCCGTCCCCCCGAGGTGGCGTCGATCCGGCGGGGCGCGGTTTCCGTGTCGCCGCCGGCGCGCTCCCCGAGCGCCTCGAGCAACTCGCGGGCCCGCGCGAAGGCCTCGCTCGCGCTCCGGTAGGCGGGGGCGGTGACGAGGACGTCCGCCCCCTCGGCCGCGAGCGCGCCGGCGGCGATGCCCGCGGCGCTGGACTTCCCACGGCCCCTGTCGGCCTCCACGACGAGCGCCGTCCCTGGGTCGCGGAGTGCATCGAAGGCCGCGACTGCGTCGGCCTGGTCCGCCGTCAGGCACGCCTCGAAGGCGGCCGGCGGGAACGCGGCGTCCACGGGGGGGTCGATCTCCGCCGCGTCGTCCAGCCGGGGCGCGGGGTGGGTCAGGCCCCTCCGGAGGATCTCCCCGGCGTCGGCGTCGACGATCGCGATGCCCGGATGCGCCCGCAACGTCCCGACCAGCCGCTCCCGGAAGTTCCCGGCGACGTCAGCGATCCCCGCCGGCGGGACGGCCAGCGTCTCGTCGAAGTCGTCGCGCTCGTCGGGCCACACCGAGAGTGGCGGGGCGAGCAGGACAAAGAGGCCGCCGCCGTCGACGGTGCCGACCGTCCGGCCGAGGGCGTTCGGTTCGAGTCGTTCGTGGGCGTCGAAGACGACCGCCCCGTGGGTCGCCCCGAGGAGCGTCCCCGTCCGGGCGTGGGGCGTCGCCGCGACCCCCGGGAGGCCCCCCTCGCCGACGAGCACCGCGTCAGCGCGGTCGATCCCCGCCGCATCGAGAGCCGTTCCGGCGGCGTCGAGACAGGCCTCGTGGTCGCCCGTCAGCACGAGGAGCCGCCGCTCGCCGACGGACGCGGCCTCCTCGCGCAGGGCGGAAACGAGATCACCGATCACGGCCGCCGGAACGGGGCCCGCGGGCAAGGACGTACCGATCGACGTCCGACGTCACTCCCCGCCGGTGATCCACTTCCCCTCGAGGTAGGCTTCGACCTCGAGGCGCTCGCCCTCCGGCAGCGCGCGCTCGTACACCAGCTCCTCGCCGACGTCGCCGTCGAGGTACGGCGGATCCTCCTGGGCGCTCCCGTCTTGGCCGATGCCGAACTGGTCGGTCGGGGCGTTGGGCGTCGCGCCCGGGGTCTGTGCGCTGAGACTGAGTTCCTCGCCGTCGAGGTACAGGCCCGGGTCTGCCCCGTCGTCGGGGATGACCATCGTCGCGACGTGCCACTCGTCGTCCGTGATCGTCGTGCCGGCGGCGAACCACGACTCGCCGCCGTAGAGCCCCCTGACCGTTCCGTCGGTCTCCCCCTCCTGGTTGACGGTGATGCCGTACCCGTTCTGGTTGTCGTCGTGGCCGTTGTACGCGAGCGCCTGTCGCGGGACGGTGTGGTCGTCGATCCGGAACAGGACGGCGATGGTGACACCCCCAGTCTCCGTCGTGAGCGGTTCGTCCGTCGACAGGAACTCGGCGGCGTCGGCCTCGAAGCTCACGGCGGGCTCGCCCGTGGGGGAGGCGTCGGGTTCGAGGGTTGGCTGGGCGTCCTCGCTGGACTGTGAGAGGACGGCGCCGCTGCCGCCCACGTCCGCCCAGGAGGAGACCGCGCCGTCGACGTCGAGCTGTGCCGCGTCGAACTGGCCGATCAGGCCGTCGGTGACCGGGGAGGTGACGTCGCCGGAGATGACGAACACGGAGGTCTCGAGGGTGACCGTCGCCTCGTCCGTGCTGGAGGCGTAGTTCACCGTCGCGGTGAGGGTCTGGCTGCCCTCGGCGTCCTCCGGTGCGGTCACCTCCCAGCCGACGCTCCGGCTCCCCTGGGTGTCGATCTCCCCGAAGCTGGTGTCGCCGGTCGAGGAGACCTCCCACGCGTCGGCCGGCGTCTCGAGGGTGACCTCGACGTTCCGGACGGGGAACAGGTAGGGGTTGATGAGCTCCCCGGAAACCGTCGTCGACTCCCCGCCGCTGATCGCGCCGCCCTCCGAGTCGAAGGAGAGCAACTCCGCCGGCGGGTCGGGAATCGGCTGGGGCTCCTCGGTCGGCGTCGGCGTCTCCGTGTCGGTGGGTGTCGGGGTTTCCGTGTCCGGCGCGGTCGTCGTCTCCATGGTTTCCGTGTCGGTGGGCGTCTCCGTCGCCGTCTCGTCGTCGCCGTCGCCGCCACACCCCGCCAGTCCGACGGCGCCGAGCGCACCCACAGCCTTCAGGAACCGTCGTCGACCCTGCGTCCCGGAACTGATCGATCCCTCACGATCGTTCGGTCGTGTCATACACCCGGAGTTCGAACCCGTGGTACAAATATGTGGACGGTGGTTGCCGCGGGGTCACGGAATCAAAAGGCGTCTCCCCACTCGGCGCACCGGGCCGTCGCCGTCTCGCTACTCCTCGCCGACCCACTTGTCGACGAGGTAGCTCTCGACGTCTTCTCGCTCCGCCTGTGAGAGTTCCCGCTCGTAGACGAGTTGCTCGCCGACGTCGCCGTCGAGGTAGGGTGGCTGGTCGACGACGACCTCGTCCTGTCCGATGCCGTACTGGCTCGAGGGCGTTCCGGGTGCACCCGCGCCTCCGCCTCCCTGGAGCCTGAACGACGCCTCCTGGCCGTCCACGAAGAGCTGCGGGCTCGCCGGGTCTTCCGAGGGGATGACCATGCTGGCGACGTGGATGGCGTCGTCATCGATGGTGAGGTCGGAGTACCACCAGTTCACGCCGCCGTAGAGGAGGTCGACGGAGCCGTCGACGGCCTGACCGTCCGCCTCCGAGTTGATGATGATCCCGTAGCCGTTGCCCCCCTCGTCGGAGCCGTTGAACGCGACGACCTGACGCAGCTTCTCGGTGTTGTCGACCCGGAACGCGGCGAACATCGTCACGCCGGAGGTGGCCTCGGTGAGTGGGGCGTCGGTGGACATGAAGTCGCCATCCCCCTCGAAGCGCGCGACCGACTCGCCCGTCGGGGAGGCGTCGGCCACGACCGAGGGCTGGGCGTCCTCGTCGGACTGGGACAGCGTGCCCGTCCGACCCTCCGCGTTCACCGCCTGCCAGAGCGAGAGGCTATCGGTCTCCGACAGCTGTGCGGCGTCCATCTGGCCGGCCAGCCCGTCCGTGATCGGTGCCGTGACCTCCGGCGCGGGCGGGATCACGGACACCGACGAGGTGAGTTCGACGCTCGCCTCGTCCGTGGCCGACTCGTAACTCACCATCGCGGTCAGTTCGGCGTCGCTCTCCGCGGACTCCGGCACGACGACCTCCCAGCCGGTGTCCTCCGAGTCCTGGGACTCGATCGTCCCGAACTGGGTGTCGCCCGTTGCGGAGACGTTCCAGTCGTCGCTCGGCCCCTCGAGGATGACCTCGACGTTCTGGACGTCGAACAGGTAGGGGTTGGTGATCGTTCCCTCGACCGTCAGCGTCTCGCCCGCGCTGGCCTGCCGGGTGTCCTCCGCGAAGGAGAACAGTTCCGCGGGCGGATCGGGAATGTCCTCGTTCGGCGTCGCCGTCGCGGTCGCCGTGTCGGTGGCCGTCGCGGTCGCCGTGTCGGTGGCCGTCGCGGTCGCCGTGTCGGTCGGTGTGTCGCCGTCGGCTGTAGTGTCAGTGGGGGTCTCCGTCGACGTCTCGTCGTCGCCGTCGCCGCCACATCCCGCGAGTCCGACCACGCCGAGCGCGCCGACCGCCTTCAGGAAGCGCCGCCGGTTGGCAGATCCGCGCGCCGATGTCTCATCGTTCCGTGACATGTTCGAACATTCATTTTCGATGTATAAACATTTAGCGGAGTTCCGCACTGCCGATCCCGCCGGATGTAGGGGCCCACCGTCGGATGTGGTGGCGATCCCCCCGGCCCCAGTTCCCCCGGACGTTCGTCCGACACGACCTCGCTGCCATCCGTCCTCGTGCGGGCGCGTGCGCCGCGGTCACACGCAGTCGGCCGTTTGAAAGCCCTTTTATGCGGCGATGATGTAGCCAATCGTACAACCCGCGCGGGGCCATGACCCGTCCGGTCGACAGGGACTCTCGGCGGCCGGAACCGGGCGAGCCCACCCGCGGACCAGGTGATCCAATCATGCCAGTTTACGTGACATTTGACGTACCGCCGGAACTCGAAGACGACGCGATCGAGGCTCTGGAGGTGGCCCGCGACACCGGGTCGATCAAGAAGGGGACCAACGAGGCGACGAAGGCGGTCGAGCGCGGCAACGCCGACCTCCTGTTGATCGCCGAGGACGTTCAGCCCGAGGAGATCGTGATGCATCTCCCCGAGATCGCCGACGAGAAGAACGTACCGTACGTCTTCGTCGCGACCCAGGACGAGGTGGGCAACGCCGCCGGCCTCGAGGTCGGCAGCGCCGCCGCGGCGGTCACCGACCCCGGGCAGGCCGAGGACGACGTCACGGACATCGCGAGCACGATCGAGGACCTCAGGTAACCCATGAGCGCGGAAGACCAGGGCGACGGAACCGGAAGCTCGACGCCGGCCGAGGTCATCGAGATCGTCGGCAAGACCGGCATGCACGGGGAGGCGATGCAGGTGAAATGCCGGATCAAGGAGGGGTCGAACCAGGGGCGCATCATCACGCGGAACTGTCTGGGGCCGGTGCGGGTCGGCGACGTGCTCCAGTTGCGCGAGACCGCCCGCGAGGCCGACACCATCGGTGGTCAGTGATGCCACGAACCCGGCCGTGTGATTACTGCGGCGCGGATATCGAGCCCGGGTCGGGCACGATGTTCGTCGCCAACGACGGCACAGTCACCCACTTCTGTTCCTCGAAGTGCGAGGCGAACGCGGATCTCGGTCGCGAGTCACGCGACCTGGAGTGGACCGACGAGGACGAATGAGCGAGCGCACGTTCGTCATGGTCAAGCCGGACGGCGTCCAGCGCGGGCTGGTCGGCGAGGTGATCTCCCGGCTGGAGGAGCGCGGTCTGAAGCTCGTCGCCGCGAAGTTCATGCACATCGATCGGGACCTCGCCGAGGAACACTACGGCGAACACGAGGGCAAGCCCTTCTTCGAGGGACTGGTCTCGTTCATCACCTCCGGACCCGTGATGGCGATGGTCTGGGAGGGCGGGGATGCGATCCGGCAGGTCCGGCGGATGATGGGCGCGACCGACCCCGCGGAGGCCGCCCCCGGAACGATCCGGGGTGACCTCGGCCTTGATCTGGGGAGGAACGTGATCCACGGCTCCGACAACGAGGATCCGGGCGCGAACGAACGCGAGATCGACCTGTTCTTCGACGAGGCGGAACTCGTCGACTACGACCGGATCGACGAGTCCTGGCTGTACGAGGAGTAGCCACGACCCGGCCCGCTCCGCGCCACTCCCTCCGACGGTCGATTCTTTCACCGGTCGTCGCCCGCGATGGGTGGTTCTTCCGAACGTTTTATTTTGAAGGGCCCCTCGAAGCCCACAATGAAACTTTACAATCGGACGATCCGCCAGGACGTCCGCGAGCTGGGCGCACTCGTCGGGGACACGCTCAGCGAACAGTCCTCACAGTCCGCCTTCGAGACGGTCGAACGGCTTCGCACTGCCTCGATCGACTACCGCCGTGGGGACGCAGAAACGAGGGACGCCCTCCACAAGCTGCTGGACGGCGTCGCGCCCGAGCTCGAGAGCGTCGTCGCCCGGGCCTTCACGACGTACTTCGAACTCATCAACCTCGCCGAGGAGCGCGAGCGGGTCCGCGCGATCCGACGGAGCTCCCAGGAACAATCCCTGGAGGACGGTCTCGAGGCCACGGTCGAGGCGCTCTCGGAGGCCGATCCCGAGACGATCCAGCGCGTCCTCGACGACGTGCTCATCGAGCCGACGTTCACCGCCCACCCAACCGAGGCGCGCCGGAAGACCGTCAAGTCGAAGCTCCGGATGATATCGAAATACCTGGAGACGCTCGACGAGCGCCTGCTCACGGACAAGGAACGCGAGCAGGTCGAACGCGACATCGAGGCCGAGGTGACGAGCCTCTGGCAGACCCCACAGGTCCGCGCGCGGCGCCCCGAACCGGAGGACGAGGCCCGCAACGTTCAGTGGTACCTCGAGAACACGCTGTTCGACGTCGTGGGCGAGGTGTACAGCGAACTCGAGGACGCCGTCGAGGCGAACCTCGAGGCGTCCATCGACGTCCCGAAGCTGTTCGAGTTCCGCTCCTGGGCGGGCAGCGACCGCGACGGCAACCCCTTCGTCACGCCCGAGGTCACGACGAACACGCTCGCCCGGCAGCGACGGGTCGTCCTCGAGCGCTACCGGGAGGAGCTCAAGCGCCTCTCCGGCGTCGTCAGCCAGGACGGCGAGCGCACCGATGTCGGCGAAGCGCTGCACGCGTCGCTCGCCGCGGACCGCGACCACCTGCCGAGCGTGGCCGACGAGGCCGAAAAGCGGTACCCGAACGAGCCCTACCGCCAGAAGCTGGGGCTGATGCGCGCCCGTCTCGACCGCATCGACGACGTCCGCCCGGGCGGCTACGAGGACGCCCAGGAACTCCGCGAGGACCTCGAGACGATCGCGACCAGCCTCCGGGAGAACGGCGGCGAGGTCGTCGCCAGGGCGCGCGTCGAGCCGCTCCTCCGGCAGGTCGAGACCTTTGGCTTCACGCTCGCGAGCCTCGATCTGCGTGACCACCAGGAGAACCACACCGAGGCGGTCGGGGAGGCGCTGGCCCGTGAGGGGATCGACTACGCCGGGATGGACGAGGGAGAACGGGTCGAGACCCTGACCGGGGCGATCCTGCAGGAGGAGTCGATCGTGAACGTCGGGGACGAGGACGGCGTCTCCGACACGACCGCCCGCGTGCTCGAACGCTTCGACTCGCTCGCGGACTGGCAGGAGGAGTACGGCGTCGAGGCGATCGACACCTACTGCATCAGCATGACCGAGGAGCCCAGTCACGTGCTGGAGGTCCTCTTTCTCGCGGACCAGGCCGGGGTCGTCCGCCTGCCCGACCACTGCGGGATCGACGTCGTCCCCCTGCTCGAGACGAAAAGCGCCCTCTCGGGAGCGCGCCGGATCATGGGAACGCTGTTCGAGAACGATGCCTACCGGCAGGCCCTGGAGGCACGCGGCGACCTCCAGGAGGTGATGATCGGCTACTCGGACTCGAACAAGGAAAACGGCTTTCTGGCGGCCAACTGGTCGCTGTACACGAACCAGCGCCGCCTCGCGGAGATCACCGACGACCACGACGTCCAGTTGCGGCTCTTCCATGGCCGTGGCGGCTCCATCTCGCGTGGCGGGGGCCCGATGAACGAGGCGATGCTCGCCCTGCCCCGCGATACGGTCACCGGCGAGATCAAGTTCACCGAGCAGGGAGAAGCGATCGCGGAGAAGTACGGCAACCGGCGGATCGCCGAGCGCAACCTCGAACAGATGATCAACGCCCAGGTCCGGGCACGAAAGCGGGCGCTGTCGGACCCGGACCAGGACATCCCGGAGGTGTGGCTCGACGCGATGGAGACGATGGCCGAGGCGGCCCGCGTCGAGTATCGCGATCTGCTCGAAACCGAGGGGTTCGTCCGGTACTTCGAGGAGGCGACGCCGATCACGGTGATCGAGGACCTCAACCTGGGCTCGCGGCCGGCCTCCAGGACCGGCGAGCGCAACGTCGAGGACCTGCGCGCGATTCCGTGGGTGTTCTCCTGGACGCAGTCGCGGTGTATCCTGCCGAGCTGGTACGCGCTGGCGACCGGGATCGACGCGTACCTCGACGACGGCGGGGACGTCGAGACGCTGACCGAGATGTACGAGGAGTGGCCGTTCTTCGAGACGACGCTCGATCGGGCGGCGCTGGCGGTCGCGAGTACCGACCTCGAGATCGCCCAGGAGTACGCGAACCTCGCTTCCCCGGACCGCCGCGAGGAGTTCTTCCCGCGGCTGACCGGCGAGTACGAGCGCACCCGCGAACTCCTCCTCGACATCACGGGACGGGATGGCCCGGTCCAGCGCGACTGGCTCGAGGAGAGCCTCGATCGGCGCAACCCCTACGTCGACCCGCTGAACCTGCTGCAGGCGAACCTCCTCTCGCAGTCCCACCGCAGCGCGGCCGAGGAACGGACGCTCCGGCTGACCGTGAAGGGAATCGCCGCGGGCATGAAGAACACGGGCTGATGATGACTGCTCTTGCTGTGTACCGGTGAGCGCCCCCCATGACGCACTTCGAGGACCTCGCGGTCGGCCAGCAGGAGTCCTTCGGTATCTACGAGGTCACCGAATCCGAGATCGTCGATTTCGCCGAGCGGTACGACCCACAGCCGATGCACCTCGACCCGAAAGCGGCCGCCGAGTCCATGTTCGGGGAGGTGGTCGCGAGCGGCTGGCACACCACCGCGATGTGCATGCGCCTCCTCGTCGAGAACTACCTCGCCGACTCGGCCGCGATGGGGTCACCGGGCGTCGACGACCTGCGCTGGCACGAGCCGGTCCGCCCGGGCGACGAACTGACCGTCGAGACCGAGGTGCTGGAGAAACACCTCTCGGAGAGCCGCCCCGACCGCGGGCTGGTCCGCGTCGACGTCGGCGTCCGGAACGACGAGGGAACGCTCGTCATGTCGATGGAGTCGCTGGTGTTCTGGGGGCGCCGGGAGGCGGGGAGCGGCGGTGGCGATGGCTCGTAGCCGGCTCACTCGT
>CAYSJP010000022.1:0-15983 GCA_964431395.1 uncultured Halobacteriales archaeon | reverse complement strand
TTCTCGGCGAACCCGACGACGTCGGGGCGGCGACGGACGTGATCAGGCGTGCGGTCGGCCTGGGCGTCGACCTGATCGACACCGCCGACTCCTACGGCCCGGGGACCAGCGAGCGCCTGCTCCGGGAGGCGCTCCATCCGTATCCCGAGGACCTGGTCATCGCGACGAAGGGCGGCCTGCTGCGCACGCTCGACGGCGACTGGCACCCCCACGGAGCCCCGGACTATCTGGAGAACGCCCTCCAGTGTAGCCTCGACCGGCTCGGCGTCGACACGATCGATCTCTATCAGTTCCACCGTCCGGACCCCGACACGCCCTTCGAGGAGTCGGTCCACCGGCTGGCGGAACTCAAGGACCGGGGACTGATCCGCCACGTCGGCCTCTCGAACGTCTCCGTCGAGCAACTGGAGACGGCCCGCGAGATCGTCGAGATCGCGACGGTCCAGAACCGCTACAACGTCGCCCACCGCGACCACGAGGACGTCCTCGCGGCGTGTGAGGACCACGGCATCGGCTTCATCCCGTGGTACCCACTCGGCGGCGGCGATCTGGGGGCGAAAGCCGAGGCGCTCGCCGACGTGGCAACGAACCACGACGCGACGCCCCAGCAGGTCGCGCTCGCGTGGCTCCTGGAACGCTCCGACGTGATCCTCCCGATCCCGGGCACCGCGAGCACCGAGCACCTCGAGGCCAACGTCGCGGCCGCGGGGATCGAACTCACGGACGCCGAGCGCCGGCGGCTCGCTGCGTAGTCGGCGAAACGGCGGCTCGCCGCGTAGTCGGGGGAACGGCGGCGCCCCCGCCCCGGCTGACGCCCGTCTGACACACGTTTATGAATCGGGGACTGCGTGTATCGACCATGTCGGACAGCCACGAGACGCTGCGCCAGCGCGTCGACGAACTCGAATCGACCGTCCGCGGTCTCACACAGGAACTCGTCGAGGCCAACGAGCGAATCCGCCAGCTCGAAGAGGAACTCGATGCGCGCCCCGAGACGATCGTCGCCGGCGACGGCGCCGAGGAGGACGCGACCGAGGAGTCGGCGAAACCGCTGGGGACCGCCATGGAGACGGAGCCGGATCCGACGACCGAAAGCGACACGCCCGTGGAGGACACAGGAGAATCCGAGAGCGACGAGAGCGACGACATCATCGTCGCCTGAGGTTCCCGCCCATCCATGCACATCGAACGGCTCGTCCTGGACGACTTCAAGAGCTTCGGGCGCCCCACCGAGATCCCGTTCTACCGGAACTTCACCACCGTCTCGGGCCCGAACGGCTCGGGAAAGTCAAACATCATCGACGCGATCCTCTTTGCGCTGGGACTCGCCCGGAGCCACGGCATCCGCGCCGAGAAGCTCACCGACCTCATCTACAATCCCGGGTTCGAAGACGGGGCGGCCGGCGGCGGGCCGAACGAGGCCAGCGTCGAGGTCGTCCTGAACAACGAGGAGCGAACCCTCTCCCGCGAGCAGGTGGTCGCCGCCGCCGGTTCGGAGGACATCGGCGACGTCGACCGGATCACGATCAAGCGCCGCGTCAAGGAGACCGACGCGAACTACTACTCCTATTACTACCTCAACGGCCGGTCGGTCAACCTCTCGGATATCCGTGACCTGCTCTCGCAGGTCGGCGTGACGCCGGAGGGGTACAACGTCGTCATGCAGGGCGACGTGACCGAGATCATCAACACCACGCCCTACCGCCGGCGGGAGATCCTCGACGAGATCGCCGGCGTCGCGCAGTTCGACGCCAAAAAGGAGGACGCCTTCGAGGAACTCGACGCCGTCACGGAACGAATCGAGGAGGCCGAACTCCGGATCGAGGAGAAGGAGGCCCGCCTCGGGGAGCTCGAGGACGAGCGCGAGACGGCACTGGAGTACCGCGACCTCCGCGAAAAGAAAGAGGAGTACGAGGGGTACCGCAAGGCCGCCGAACTGGAGGGTCGGCGGGAGGAGCTCGCGGGCGTCGAGACCGACATCGAGGACCGCGAGGCGGAGCTCGCGGAGCTGCGCGAAACCCTGGAGACGAAGGAGGGGCGGGTCATTCGACTCGAGGACGACCTCGAGGAGCTGAACCGCGAGATCGAGCGCAAGGGCGAGGACGAACAGCTGGAGCTCCAGCGGGAAATCGAGGAGATCAAAGGCGAGATGAGCCGGATCGAGGGGGAGATCGACGCCTCCGAGGAGCGAATCGAGGAGGCCGAAAGCGACAGGCGCGAGGCGTTCGTCGAGCTGGATCGGAAAAACGAGGAGATCGACGACCTCGAGGAGGAGATCGCGTCCGCGAAAACCCGGAAAGCTTCCCTGAAAGCCGATCGCAAGAACAAGCGGGGCGAACTCGACGGCGTCGAGGCCGAGATCGACGAGATCGGCGCGGAGTACGAGGAGCTGAAGGCCGACCTCGACGAGAAGAAGGCGGCGCTCGAGGACGCGAGATCCGCGAAGAACGAGCTCCAGCGCGAGCAGGACCGTCTGCTCGACGAGGCGCGCCGGCGCTCGACCGAGCGCGAGGAGGTCGAGGCGGAGATCGAAACCGCCCACGAGCGCGTCCCGGAGATCGAGGCGGAGATCGCGGATCTGGAGGACGAACTCGAGAAGGCCCGGCACAACGAGTCGGAGATGGCGGACGTCCTGTCGGACCTCCGGGCCGAGCGCGAGGAACTGAAGAACTCGCTGTCGACCGTCGAGGAGGAGCTCAGGCGCAAGCGCGAGGAGTACGCCGAACTCGACACGAAGGCGAGCCGGTCGGGCGACGACTCCTGGCCGCGCGCGGTGTCGACGGTCCTCTCGGCGGGCATGGACGGCGTCCACGGCGCGGTCGGACAGTTAGGGGGCGTCGCCGACCAGTACGCGACCGCCTGTGAGACCGCCGCCGGCGGCCGGCTGGCGAACGTCGTGGTCGACGACGACGGCGTCGGCCAGGACTGCATCGAGTACCTCAAGTCCCGGAACGCGGGCCGGGGAACCTTTCTCCCGCTGACGGAGATGGACGACCGCTCGCTGCCCCGACTGCCGAACCGCGAGGGCGTGATCGACTTCGCCTACAACCTCGTCGACTTCGAGGAGGCGTACGCGGGCGTGTTCTCCTACGTGCTGGGCGATACGGTCGTCGTCGACACGATGGCGACGGCGCGGGCGCTGATGGGCGAGTACCGCATGGTCACGCTGGATGGCGACCTGGTGGAGCGTTCCGGGGCGATGACCGGCGGCTCCTCGGGCGGGTCGCGGTTCTCCTTCTCGAAGTCCGGAACGGGCCAGCTCGAGCGGGTTGCCGCCCGGATCCAGGAACTCGAGGAGAAACGCGCCGGCGTCAGGGAGGACATCGACTCCGTCGAGGAGCGCATCGAGAACGCCCGCGAACGGAAATCGGAGGCCGCCGAGGAGGTCCGGGAGATCGAGACGGCGATCGACGGGCTGGAGAGCGAGCGCGGGGAGGTCGAATCGCGGATCGCCGACCTCGAGGACCGCCTCGAGGAGATCGACCGGGAACGCGAGGAGGTCGACGACCGGATGGGCGATATCGAGGCCGAACTCGCCGAGCGCGCCGAGGAGATCGAGGGTATCGAGGCCGACATCGCGGAGATCGAGGCCGAACTCGCGGACTCGCGCATCCCCGAACTCTCCGCGGAGGCCGACGAGATCCGCGAGGAGATCGGCGACCTCGAGGATCGCATCGACGCGGTCGACGGCCGGCTCAACGAGCTCGAACTCAAGAAGGAGTACGCCGAGGACGCAATCGAGGACCTCCAGGACCGCGTCGAGGCGGCACAGAACCGGAAAGCGGAGGCCGAGGAGCGTATCGCCGACCTCGAGGGGGCGATCGAGGAGAAGGAGGCGGTGCTGGCGGAGAAGGAGGCCGCGATCGCCGACCTCGAGGACGAACTCACGGATCTCAAGACGGAGCGCGAGGAGCTCCGCGAGAGCCTCCGGGCGGCGACGGCGGCCCGCGACGAGGCCAAGGGCGAGGTCCGGAGCACCGAGCGCCGGATCGAGAGCTTAGAGGAGGAAGCCGGAGCCCTCGAGGCGGAGATCGGGGAGCTCGAGACGGCCGTCGGGGGGTACGACCCCGAGGAGATTCCCGACCACGGCGAGGTGGTCGAGACGATCGACCGCCTCGAACGCGAGATGGGGGCTCTAGAGCCGGTGAACATGCGGGCGATCGACGCCTACGACGAGGTCGAGTCGGAGCTCGCGGACATGGAGGAACGCAAGACGGTCCTCGTCGAGGAACGCGAGGGGATCAGGGAGCGCATCGACTCCTACGAGCGCCAGAAAACGGAGACGTTCATCGAGACGTTCGAGGCGATCGACGAGCAGTTCCAGGACGTCTTCGGGCGCCTCTCGGACGGCACCGGCGAACTCCACCTCGAGAACGAGGCGGATCCCTTCGAGGGCGGCCTGACGATGAAGGCCCAGCCGGGCGACAAGCCAATTCAGCGCCTGGACGCGATGTCCGGCGGCGAGAAGTCGCTGACGGCGCTCGCCTTCATCTTCGCCGTCCAGCGGTACAACCCCGCGCCCTTCTACGCGCTCGACGAGATCGACGCCTTCCTCGACGCCGCGAACGCCGAGCGGGTCGGCGAGATGCTCGACGAGCTCGCCGCCGAGGCCCAGTTCGTCGTCGTCTCGCACCGCTCGGCCATGCTCGAGCGCTCCGAGCGCGCCATCGGCGTGACGATGCAGGAGAACAACGTCTCCTCGGTGACGGGGATCGCGATGGCCGACGGCGGCCCCGGCGGGGACGACGAGGCTGACGACGGTGATACGGAGGGGACCGCCGATGACTGAACTCCCCGACGGCGGCGTTCCCATGGTCTCGGAAGGTGCCGGTCCTCCCGGCGACGGCCTCCCGGGCGAGGACGCCGACGGCGAGCCGATCGAGCTCCTGGTCCGGCTCGCGGAGGAGGGCGAGATCGACCCCTGGGACATCGACATCGTCCGCGTGACCGACAAGTTCCTCTCCGAACTCGACCGGTCGGATCTCCGGACCTCCGGGCGGGCGCTGTTCTACGCGAGCGTCCTCCTCCGGATGAAGTCCGACGCCCTGCTCGAGCCCGACGAGCCCGAGCAGCCCGAGCCGGAGCCCTGGGAGCAGCCCTTCGGGGGGCCGGGCGGGATGGAGTCCCCGCCGGGGGAGGATCCGATCGCCGCCCTGGAGGGGGAACTCGACCGCCGGCTCGACCGAAAGCGCGCCCGGGGCACCCCCGAGACGCTCGACGAACTCGTCCGGGAACTCCGGGATGCCGAGCGCAACTCCTGGTGGAAGGACTCCCGGACGTACGACACCTCCGAATCGCCCCGTGGCTTCGAGCGGGGGACCCAGACGCTCGATTACCACGCGGCCGACGACCCCAGACAGGAGGGGGAACCGGCCGCCGGCGACGTCACGGAAACCGCACACGCCGAGGACATCGAGGAGACGATCGCCGACGTGACGGCGGTGCTCGACACCCACTACGACGCCGGCCGCGAGGAGGTCATGTTCCGCGAGGTCGACGACGCCGGGCCCTCCCGCGTGGAGACGTTCCTGGCGCTCCTGTTTCTGGCTCACCGCGGCGAGATCGAACTCCAGCAGGACGACTTCTTCGGTGACCTCTGGGTACGGGACCGTTAGGCGGTGATCCACCCCGAATCGAGACCGGCATCGTGGAGCAGCCAGCGTTGCTGGCGACCCTCCGGGACCGGCCGGACCTCGACGGTTATCTCGAACAACGGCTCGACCGCCGCCCGCAGCGGCGAGGTGTCGGAGAGGTGGGCGTGGCCCATGCCGTTTGCCTCGCGGATCCGCTCGGTCACGGTCTCCAGGAACGCGGCCGGGTCGCCGGAACGATCCGAGGCGAGCGTCCCGAGATCGCCGAGACAAACCCGGAGTTCGCCCGGCTCCGGCCCGTCGGCGTCGAGGCGATCGATGCGGTCGGTCAGTTCGTCGGCGACCGCGTCGATGTCGGGCGCTTCCGCCGGCGGGGCGTCACCGGCAGGGGACGCCGCCGCGCTCGCCGACCGCACGTCGCCCACACCGGCGCGGACGAACGAGGGATCGCTTCCGCCGTCCGGGTCGGACCCGTGGCGGGTGTCGACGACGAGTCGCTTCCGGTCCTGCTCGTCGTCGCCCAGCAGGTCCACACACCGCGTCGTCCCGCCATCGGGGCCGACGACGAGGAGTGCACAGCCCTGCCGCTTGAGCGCCTCGAGCGCGTCCGCGAACGCCTCCGGTGGCCGGTCGGCCGATTCCATCTTCATGCGTTATTTTTTGCGCTAACACTTAATATTTTCCACTCGTTCGTGCTGTGAAAACGCCGATCGTGGGAACCCCGGCGGCGGTCCGAACGTTCAAACCCGCCCCACCCGTAACCCGCCGTGATGCGTCTCGACGCGTACATCGAGGAGATGGAACCCGACGAGGAGGCGCGGCGACGCCGCCTCGCCGAGGAGAAGTCCTACGAGATTCTCGACCACCTCGACACGGTCGAAGACCGCTTCTCGGAGGCGCTGTCGGGCGACGCGCTCGTCGGGAGCACCTCCCCCGAGATCTTCGTCGGGCGCTCGAACTACCCGGAGGTGTCGACGGGCATCCTCTCGCCGGTCGGCGAGGAGGACCGCGCCCCGGAGTTCGAAACCAGCGGCGCGTGGTACGCCCGGGGGCTGGACATCGACGACGTCCTGGGGTACCGGACCGGCCTGCTCAACTCCGATCGGTCCGCGAACGCGGCGGTCGGGGACGCCTGGAGCGGGTTTCTGGGCGTCCAGCGCGAGGTGGCGATCGCGGATCGCCCCGTCGACGTCGAGATCGGGCTCTCGGAGGCGCCGGAGATGGACCTGTCGCTCGACGGCGTCGGGACCCCCACGGGGCCACGGGCGCGCGCCGAGTCGGCGAGTCTGGGTGAGAACCCCCACGTTCCACGCCAGGTGAAAAAGACCCTCGAGGACGACGACTGGCGCGCCCAGGGGGCGATGACCTACCTCTACCGGCGCGGGTTCGACGTCTACGACGTGAACACGATCCTGTCCGCGGGCGCGCTCGGCCGCGGCGAGAACCGCCGGCTCGTCCCGACCCGGTGGTCGATCACGGCCGTCGACGACACCGTCGGCCAGTTCCTCCGGGGGCGGATCCGCAACGCCCGCGAGATCGACGAGACCCGGGTGTGGGCAAACGAGTACATGGGCAACCGGTACTGGGTCGTGCTGACGCCCGGCCGGTGGGAGTTCGAACTCGTCGAGATGAAGTGCCCGGGCAGCATCTGGAACCAGGATCCGAGCGGCGAGACGTGGATGGGGAGCGCCCACGAGGGCTACGAGGGTCGGACGGGCTACGTCGAGGAGACCGCCGGCGCCTACTACGCGGCGCGGCTGGGCGTCCTCGAACACCTCGCGGAGATGGACCGGCAGGCGAAGGTGCTGGTCCTGCGGGAGGTGTCGGACGACTACTGGGCGCCGGTGGGCGTCTGGCAGATCCGCGAGAGCGTCCGGAACGCCTTCGAGGGAGCGCCGGGGGTCGCCGAGACGTTCCACGGCGCGGTCCGGGAGGTTGCGGACGAACTCCCGGTGTCGCTCGCGGCGCTCCGCCGGAAGTCCCACCTCGTCTCCGGACTCCAGACGGGGCTGGCAGAGTTCACCGGGTCGGGGCCCTGACCGCAGGGTCCGATGGGCGCCCCCGACGGACCGTCACTCCGCCAGTTCGAAGGCGACCGTCACCTCGGCCTGGTACTCCCGGCCGTCGACGGAGGCCAGTTCGACGCCGAGTTCGTCGACCTCGACCCAGTGGACCCGGTCGAGGGTTTCCTCGGCGCGGTCGATCGCGTCGTCGGCGGCAGCGTCGAAGCTCTCCGGGCTCGTCCCGATCAGTGTGATCTTTTTGAATACGCCGGACATCGTTTTGCTGGTTCGTTGACCCGGTGGGCCGGCCACCGGGTTAGGTCATACCGAGACCCCGACGACTCAAAAATATACCTGTGGTTCGCGTCGACGGCTGGCCCCGAGGAAGGGGCGTACGTGCCGGAACGGGCCATCCGGGATCCGTCGGCCCCCCGACCGGCCATCCGGAACTGTTTCGCCGCCCGCAGTCGGGCGGTCGATACGGTAATCGCCTACACTAGTCATCAGAGCGCGTCCAGGGCGTCCTCGACGAAGCCGACCGCGTCCTCGGCCACGTCGGGGGCTGCGTCGGCAGCATCGCCCGCCACGTCGGCGGCTACGTCGGCGGCATCGCCCGCCACGTCGGCGGCGTCACCACCTACGTCGCCCGCCACGTCGGCGGCGTCACCACCTACGTCGCCCGCCACGTCGGCGGCGTCTGATGCCATCTCCTTTGCCTCGTCCGGGTTCGTCGCCGCACCGGCTGCACCGGCACCCAGCGCCGCACCGCCGAGAGCACCGGCGGCTGCCGTCCCCGTCGAGACACCGTCGCTTCCCTCGTCGTCATCCTCTGCCTGCTGTCCCTGTTGGGACTGTTCCTGCGGTTGGTTCCCCTGTGCCGGCTGGGATTGTCCCTGCGCCGGCTGTCCCTGTGCCGGCTGAGGCTGTCCCTGCGCCGGCTGGGGCTGTCCACGGTGGAAGCCCTGTGGCTGGGTGTTGCTGGTGACCGCCTGCAGTTCCCCGGGATCGAGCCACACGCCGCCGCAGTTGCCACACACGTCGATGATGATCCCGTGCGTCCGTCGCTGTATCATGTTCGTGCCACACATCGGACACACCAGAGTCCGGGTTTGCGACATGATCCGAAGTATACGTGGACTAAATCATAAATCTTTGTGCCGTGTGCGCCTCGATTCGGCCCTCCGGACTCCGTAACGTCCGAAACCGCGGGAGCAGTCGACGCGCACGCGGAGAATCAGTGACACGCCGAGCGCGTTCAGGCCGGCCTCGCGACGACCGCGAGGTGGGCCTCGTGGACGGGATCGAGGCGCTCGCGCTCGAGCACGTCGTACCCGTCCCGGAGCGTCGCCAGGGTCGACTCGAAGACGGCCTCGGGGGCGGCGGTCACGTCCTCGCTTCGGGCCTTGATCGCCAGCGCGAGTCGGCCCTCCTCGGCCAGAAACCGCCGGTTCGCCAGCGCCACCTCGGCCTGTCCGCGGGTGGCGATGTCCTGGACGAGGAGGTCCACGCCCGACTCGACGACGTGGGCGTACGTTTCGGGCTCGCGGGCGTCCTTCAGGAGCGGGAACAGGTTTCCCCGGCTCTCGGCCACCCGGACCAGCTTCCGCGTCGGCCGGGGCGCGAACTCGACGGCGTAGGTCGGCCCCGCGACGTCCGCGACGTGACCGACCGTCGTCCCCGCGGCGGCGCCGAGATAGAGGACCGTCCCGCCCGCGGTGAGGCCCGCGTCCATCCCGCGGTCGAGCATCGCACCGAGCTTCGACCGGGTCGTATCCCACGCGCGCCACTCCCCGTCGGTGGGTTCGCCGTAAACTGGCTCGCCCCGCGTCGCGAGTCGGCGCTCGCCGTCGATGTCGCGGTGAGCGACTCCTTCGGGGAGCATCACGCCGCCTCCCGCGATCGGATGCGCTCGATCCGCGCCTCGAGTTCCGCGTCGATATCCGGCTTGCGCTCCCCGGAGTAGTGGTCGACCCGCGCGGCGATGGTGAGCTTTCCCGCGACCGCCCGGGCGGCCGATCCGCGGTCCTCGGAGCGGGTCCCGCGGACGTACTCGTGGGTGTAGATGACGCCGTGCTTGGGCGAGGGGGCGCGCCCCTCGAGGTGTGCGAAGAGGGCGTCCTCGGCGCCCAGCACCTGGACCGTGCCGCTTGGCTTTTTGGCGAGTGACTCCAGCCCCCCGGCGAGGGCGATCAGCCGCGCCGCGAGAACGGGCCCGGCGATCGCGGCGAGGTTGGGCGCGACCGCCGGCGCCTCGGCCTCGACGAACTGACCGAGCGCCTCCCGCTCGGCCGCGAGGTCCGCGATTCGCCCGGCGAGCGCGACGATCCGCTCCTCGGTCGGGTCCCCGGGGTCGCGGTCGGCGATCTCGCGGGCGTACTCGATGCCGGCGCCGGACTCGCCGAACGCGCTCCCGGCCCACTCGGCGAGGCGCTCGGCCAGTTCGTTCGTCGTCTCCGCCAGGTCGTCCATGGCACGGACGGCGTGTGTCAACTGCTGGTCCGCCGACCCCTCGCGTTCCCGGACCGCCGCCCGCGTGGCGTCGACCGTCGCCCCGTGCAACGCCCCGTAGTAGTCCTCGGCGTCGTCGGCGAACCCGGCCTCGACCGCCGCTGCCGGCCAGTCCGCCGGCGATTCGGCCGAGCCGGTTTCGATGGCCGCCCGGGCGGCGTCGCCGTCCCCGCGGTCTATCCCCTCGAACCACCCCGATCCCGTGGATTTCTCGCTCACGCGTGAACTCTAACCTCCGACCTCGTATATTCGTCACCCTTCGGATGAACCCCGGCATTCAGATACGGCCCGCGCGTCCCGGGTCGACGTCGATGGCGTCGACCGGGCAGACGTCGACACACAGCATGCAGTCGATGCACTGCTCCTCGAGGGCGGGGTCGGCCTTCAGTTCGGACTCGGGATGGTCGGGCGTGTCGGTCCACTCGAACACGTCGACCGGGCAGTCCTCGAGACACGCGCCGTCGGCGATACAGAGGTCGAAGTCGACGGCGACGTGGGTGCCGTGGATGCCGAGCGTCTCGGGTTCGTCGACCGGCCCCCACACGTCGTGACCGTCGTGTTCGTCAACGATCTCGCGGTTGTCCTCGAAGTTCGGGTCGATAGCCATGTCCGATCCTTCGTCAGAAGCGGCATAAATCTACCCCCCGACGCGGTCGAACGACTGGGATCACCCGCTGCCCCCACCCGGTTCCCGAGGGGCTTAAGTTGGTCCCGCCGGTCCCGGAGGTATGGAGTACGTGCTGGCAATCGAGAAGGCCCCGGAAGAGGTCCCGGGCGGCACCGGCATCCTGCTGTTGCACCCCAGTACCGGCGCGACCGACCGCATCGACACGGAGTTCCTCGCGACCGACACGGACGCCTTTCTGGTCGTCTCCACGCGCACGACGGCCCGGGAGGTGCGACAGAAACTCGAGTACTACGACGTCGACGCCTCGAAGGCGTCCATCCTCGACACCCTCTCCGTCGAGCGGGGCTACTCCCGGCGGGAGAGCGACGACGTCCACTACGCCTCCGCCCCCGACGACCTGGACGGCATCGTCGACGGGGTCGAGCGCTTTCTCGACTCCCACGAGGGCAAGCTCCGGGTGACCGTCGACTCCGTGACCGAGATGGCCTACTACGCCGACGAGGAACGCACGCGGATCGCCGTCGAGCGGCTCCTCGCGCTCCTGGCCGACCACGACGCCGTGGGGCTGTTCCACCTCTCCCCGGAGGTCCACGACGACGACGTCGTCGCCGGGTACGAGGAGCTGTTCGACGGCGCCATCGAGGTGGGCGAGGACGACTCCGTGGATACGCGGTTCTGAGAACCACCGCCGGTCGGGTCGCGGCGATCCGGTGAACCGCGCCGATCAGGCCCGGACGATCCGGTGAACCGCGCCCGTGGCTCCCGTGAGTTCGCGACGCCGGGACGTGAGCACGTACAGCCCCCCCTCGCCGTCGCGCTCGATCGCGATCAGGTTCTCGAGTTTCGGTGCCGGCGTCACGTCGATGTCGGAGGCGAACCACGGCCCGTCCTCGCGGGGCTCCGCGACGAACAGCGAGCCCTCCGCCTGCCAGTCGCCGAACACGTAGCGGTCCCGGAGCGCCGGGACCGCGTCGCCGTCGTACACGTGCCCCCCGACGACCGCGACCCCGGCGACACCCGACCCGGAGTGGGGGTACTCGAGGACGGGGTCGCGCAACCGGTTCCCGTCGGGATCGGCCGTCGGGCACGTGTCGGCGTCGAAACAGCCCGACCCCTCCCGGACGTTCCAGCCGTAGTTTCCGCCCTTCTCGACGACGTTGATCTCCTCGCGGGCGTTCTGGCCGACGTCGGCAACGACGAGATCGCCGCCGAAAAACGTCATTCCCCAGGGGTTGCGCAGCCCCCAGGCGTAGTGTTCGTCGCGCCCTGCCCGCCCGACGAGGGGGTTGTCCCCGGGGATCCCGTAAGGTTTCTCCCCGCCGGTGTCGTTCACGTCGATCCTGAGGACGCTCCCCAGCAGGTTCTCCGTGACGTCCTGGCCGTTGCCGCCCTCGACCCCGTCGTGCCAGTCGTCGACGTGACCGGAGCCCCGGTCGCCCGCACCTCCGCCGTCGCCGACGGCGACGTAGAGGTACCCGTCCGGGCCGAACGTGATCTCGCCGGCGTTGTGGTTGGCCTGGGGCTCGGAAATCTCGAGGAGCGTGCGCTCGGTGCCCGGTTCGACGCCGGAACCGTCCGACCGAACCCGGAACTCCGAGAGAACGAACGTGTGGGAGTACCCGGCCGGCGTCCCCTCCCGCGGGGGAGCGCTGTACCGGACGTACACCCGCGGGGTGTCGGGGTAGTCGGGGTGAAACGCCACTCCGAGCAGCCCGCGCTCGTCGTACCCGCCGACGTCGACCGTGCGATCGGTGACGTCGAGGAACGTGTCCCCCGACCCGATGGCCTCCGTCGTCCCGGTCTGGTCGACGACGTACCGCCGGTCCCCGGGCGGATCGGCGAGGGCGACCGGCGAGGTGAACCCCTCGGCGACCGTCTCCAGGCCGACCGCGTCGACCCCCGGCGAGCCCTCCGACGGCGTTCGCTCGTCGTCACCGAACGTCCCGACACAGCCCGCGAACCCGACGCTTGCAGCGATCCCGGCGCCGGCAGTGAGTCCAGCACGGAGGAATCCACGACGCGTGCCTCGCATGCCGTGCTCTCGTGTGTGGAGCGAGGAAAACCCCGCGGTCGGACCCGGAGCGACGGATTCCCGGCGCGGGCGCCGTACCGCGTCCGGAGAATCTTGCCGTAACTACGGGTTATATATTCATTCAGAAATATAATTCATGGACATGCGAGACGAGGAACGGGAGCCGAGGACGCGGGCTGTTCACGCGGGGGCGTCGCCCGACGCCGCGACCGGTGCGCGCGCGACCCCGATCCACCAGACGACGTCCTACGTCTTCGAGGATGCCGACACGGCCGCCGACCTGTACGCCCTCGAGGCGGAGGGGAACATCTACTCGCGGATCTCCAACCCGACGGTCGAGACCCTCGAGGCGCGCCTCGCCGACCTGGAGGGCGGGGTCGACGCGGTCGCGACCGCGAGTGGCATGGGGGCGCTCGACGCCGCCACGACGGTGCTCGCCTCGGTCGGCGACAACGTGGTCTCCTCCTCGGACATCTACGGGGGCACTCGGTCGTACCTCTCGCGGATCGCGAGCCGGCGGGGGATCGAACCCAGGTTCGTCGACACGCTCGACTACGAGGCGTACGCCGAGGCCATCGATCCCGACACCGCCTACGTCCACGTCGAGACGATCGGCAACCCCTCGCTGGTGACCCCGGACATGGAACGGGTTGCGGCGGTCGCCCACGACAACGGCGCCCCGCTGTTCGTCGACAACACCTTCGCCAGCCCGGCGCTGTGCCGGCCGATCGAGCACGGCGCGGACCTGGTGTGGGAGTCCACGACGAAGTGGATCCACGGCGCCGGCACCACGATCGGCGGGATCCTGGTCGACGGCGGGACGTTCCCCTGGGCCGACCACGCCGAGACGTACCCCGAGATCGCCGGGCCGATCGACTCCTTCGGCGGCAAGCGCTTCACCGAGGCGTTCGGCGAGCGCGCCCTCGCCGTCGCCGCCCGGCACCGCGGGACCCGGGCAGTCGGGCACGCGCAGTCCCCATTCGACGCCTGGCAGACCCTCCAGGGGATCGAGACGCTCCCCCTCAGGATGGATCGCCACTGCGAGAACGCCATGGCAGTCGCGGAGTTCCTCGCGGACCACGACGCCGTCGAGTGGGTGACGTATCCCGGCCTCCCGGACCACCGGACCCACGACAACGCCGCGGCGTGTCTTGACGGCGGCTTCGGCGGCGTGGTCGGGTTCGGCCCCGCCGGGGGGTTCGAGGCCGCGAGGGACCTGTGTGAGGCCGTCGAGTTGACCTCCTTCCTCGCGAACGTCGGCGACGCGAAGACGCTGATCATCCATCCCGCCTCGACCACCCACGCGGGGTTGACCGAGGCGGAACAACGGGAGTCGGGCGTCTACCCCGACATGATCCGGCTGTCCGTGGGGATCGAGGATCCCGGGGACATCATCGACGATTTGAACGGCGGGCTCGGAGAAGTAGGTCCATGAAGGTCGAGCGCGACACGGTCTCCGTGGGCTCCTTCGAGTTCGAGTGTGGAGAGTCGATCCCCGATCTCGAACTCGCTTACGAGGCCTACGGCGAGTTCGATGGCGACAACACCGTCCTCGTCTGTCACGCGCTGACCGGCAGCGCCCACGTGACGGGTGACGGCGACCGCGACGACACGGGTGGGCAGGCCCGCGCGTGGTGGAAGACCGTCGTCGGCCCGGGAAAGGCGATCGACACGAACGACTACCACGTCGTCTGTGTGAACGTCCCCGGCTCGTGTTACGGGTCGACCGGGCCCGCCTCGGAGAACCCCGAGACCGGCGAGCCCTACGCCACCGACTTCCCGACCGTGACCGTGACGGACTGGACGCGCGCCCAGCGTCGCCTGCTCGATGCGATCGGCGTCGGTCGCCTGCACGCCGTCGTCGGGGGCTCGGTGGGGGGCATGAACGTCCTCGAGTGGGCCAAACAGTACCCCGACGACGCCCGCCGGGTGATCCCCATCGCCGCCGCGGCGCGCCTGGACACGCAGTGTCTCGCGCTCGACGCGATCGCCGCCCGCGCGATCACGAGCGATCCCGACTGGCTGGGCGGCGAGTACTACGGGGGAGCCCACCCCGACGACGGCCTCGCCCGCGCCAGGCAGATCGGCCACGTGATGTACCTCTCGAAGGCCTCGATGGCGGCGAAGTTCGGCCGCCGGGCCGCGGGACGGGACTCACACCGCGAGAGCGCTCCCGACGGACTGGGCGAGTTCGGCTCCGGGTACTTTCCCTACCGGGAGGTGGAGTCCTACCTCGATTACAACGGCGAGTCGTTCGTCGGCCGGTTCGACGCCAACGCCTACCTCTACCTCCTGCGGGCGATGGACAACTACGACCTGGCGGCCCGTTACGAGGGAGACGCCGACGCGCTCGCGGCGTTCGAGGGCGAGGCGCTCGTGCTGTCGTTCGCCGGCGACTGGCACTTCACGGTCGAGCAGTCCGAGGCGCTCGCGGAGGCGTTCCGGACCGCGGGCGTCGAGACGGCCCACCACGTCGTCGACTCCGAGTACGGCCACGACGCCTTTCTCGTCGAGGCCGACCTCGTCGGCCCGCCGCTGTCGGACTTTCTCGCGGAGGGGACCGACGGCCGGTCGGTCACCGACACTGCCGAGAGCGAGGACGGGGACGACTTCGCCCCGGTCCACACGAGCCTGTTCGCGAGGTGACTCCGCCGGGCGTGTCCCGCAGTCGGGCGGCGCGGTGGGTCGGGAGTCGACGGACCGGAGCGCACCGGGGTGGACCGGGCGGGTAGATCCGTCCGAAAATCACACCCATACAGACGGCGAAACACCACACGTAGCAGGGTGTCATACATGATGTATTTACATGTTTTTTTGCTGCGTGCGCGCGCTCCGTCTTGCACTGCCCAACGAATCAATTTCCTGATGGATGACTGCTGGTGTTGAGCGCTCACAAGCGCACCGAGAGAGTGGCCGTCTACGAAAACACCGTTATTCATCCGCGATCTCAAGAAAGTCTTTTGGCGTGGTGCCGACGCGGATGACGATGGGGTCGTATTCCTTGTTGGTATTGAACACGACGCCGATCCTCTCCTCATCGGTATCGTCGATGGACACCCTCTCACCTGTCCGAGAGCTACCCCCTATCTCCGTGTTCGCGAGTTCGACGCTGACCGCATACTCACCGGTCTCTCCAAACACGTCTCCGCTGTTCTGATCCTGCTCGTGTTCCAAGTCGAACGTCCTCTCAAGCGCGGTGTCACCGGCGGGATCAACAACCT